>JALONS010000169.1 GCA_025454855.1 Arcicella sp. | reverse complement strand
GAAAAATCAGGTGGACCAAATGAATGCTTTTGGCATTAATGCTCAATTTTTGAATTCTTCATTGAATCGGGCGGAAATGACCAAAGTAAAAAATGCGGTTATTAAGGGAGAAGTGAAATTACTGTACATCGCCCCTGAATCCCTTACGAAAGAAGACAATTTAGCTTTTTTGAAACAAGCAAAAATCTCTTTTGTTGCCATCGACGAAGCTCACTGTATCTCTGAATGGGGACATGATTTCAGACCTGAATACCGTAGAATCAGGAGCATCGTTGAAAGCATGGATAAAGCCCTGCCTATCATCGCTCTGACAGCTACCGCTACTCCAAAAGTTCAGCAGGATATTCAGAAAAACTTGAACATGGACGATGCTCGGTTGTTCAAGTCATCCTTCAACCGTAAGAATCTTTACTACGAAATTCGGGCAAAGCGAGATGATATTGATAAACAAATCATCAAATACATCAAAACCAATCATGGTAAAGCGGGTATTATTTATTGTTTAAGTCGTAAAAAAGTAGAGGAAATTGCCAATCTATTAAACGTAAATGGTATCAAAGCACTTCCTTATCACGCTGGCTTAGACGGTGATGTACGCATGGCTAACCAAGAGGCTTTCTTGAACGAAGAAACCGAAGTAATGGTAGCTACCATTGCTTTCGGAATGGGCATTGATAAACCAGATGTTCGCTTTGTAATTCATTACGATGCCCCTAAATCTTTGGAAGGGTATTATCAAGAAACAGGACGAGCAGGACGTGACGGTTTGGAAGGAACTTGTATTATGTTCTACGCTAAGGAGGACATCAACAAACTGGAAAAATTCAACAAAGACAAAACGATGGTGGAGAGAGATACCGCTCGGATGCTCCTCCACGAAATGATACATTACGCCAATTTGGGAACGTGTCGCCGTAGGCAGTTATTAAATTATTTTGGGGAACACATGGAAAAAGACTGTGGTTTCTGTGATAACTGTAATAAACCTACGCCCAAATACAAGGTAGAAGAAGCCGTAGTATTAGCCCTCAAAACCGTAGAACTAACGGGTGAAAGTTTTGATGCTCAATACATTGCTGACATTTTGATGGGTTACAAAAGTCAAAGTGTTGGTAATAACGACCACCAAACGGTGGCCACTTTCGGAAAAGCTAAAAGTTTCTTCAAATCTCAGACTGACGACGATGATGACGATGATGACGATGATGATGACGAACCTGAGTTTTCGGATGAAGAAGATGAGGATGGAAACCCTATTCCAAAACCTAAAGCTAAGAAAGCTCCTAAAGCCTCAAAATCAAGAAAAAATACTGAGCCAGAACCCATCGAGCAATGTGTTTCGATGGTACGCCAAATCGCAATTTTAGGCTATTTAGAGAAAGACGTTGAAAACTATGGTGTGCTGAAATTAACGGAAAAAGGAAGAACCTACATGAATGACTCCTTCCCGCTCACGCTTTCAAAAGACCACGATTACGAAAACGAGAAGATAGAAGAAGACGAAGAAAAAGAAGCCGCCGCTGGTGGTAGTGGTTCTTACGACGTAGCGTTGTTTGAACTTCTAAAAAATCTTCGTAAAAAAATAGCAAAAGAGAAAAACCTTCCTCCTTACGTAATTTTCCAAGACCCGTCTTTGGAAGAAATGGCAACTACCTATCCCACCACCAAAGACGACATGGCTCAAATCAATGGCGTGGGTATGGGGAAAGTAGTAAAATTCGGTCGTCAGTTTATTGATTTAATCAAAAAATACGTTGAAGATAATGAGATAGAGACGGCATCGGAAGTGGTGGTAAAATCTGCCGTCAATAAATCTAAAATCAAAATTCACATCATTCAACAAGTTGATAGAAAAATAGATTTAGACATTATTGCCGAACAGAAAGAATTATCAATGGCTGAGATTATCGAAGAAATTGAGCATATCTGTTATTCTGGCACAAAATTGAACTTAGATTATTACATCAATCAGGTAATCGAACCAGACAAACAAGATGAAATCTATGATTACTTCATGTCGGCTGAAAGCGATAACATTGCCGTAGCACTCCAAAAATGCGACATCGAAGACATCACTGAAGAAGAATTACGTTTGATGAGAATTAAATTTTTAAGTGAAGTAGCTAATTAAATTTTGGCAATCGGCAATCGGCAATCAGCAATCAAATTAGATAATTCATCTGTATTGGTTAATGACTACCGACTGCTAAAAGCTGACAGCTAAATTAAACAATGAATACACTAATTTTAGGCTCGGGCGGACGTGAACACGCTTTTGCATGGAGAATCGCCCAAAGTCCACTTTGTGATAAATTATTTGTAGCACCAGGTAATGCGGGTACGGCTCAAATAGCTACTAATTTATCCATCGGATATAATGATTTCGAGAAAATTGCCGATGCCGTTATCTCAAATGATATTGAGCTGATAATTGTAGGACCAGAAGAACCATTGGTCAAAGGAATTCGAGATTATTTCCAGTCGAGAGAAGACCTAAAAAGTATTTTGATGGTAGGACCAGATGCTCACGGGGCAATGCTGGAAGGTTCAAAAGATTTCTCCAAAAACTTTATGGTGAAATACGGCATTCCTACTGCAAAATCTCAAACATTTACCAAAGATTCTTTATCGGCGGGATTAGCGTATTTAGAAACTCAAAAATTACCCATTGTGCTGAAAGCTGATGGTTTGGCAGCTGGGAAAGGCGTGATTATCGCCCAAACCTTAGAAGAAGCCAAAGCAACTCTTTCAGAAATGTTGGTTGATGCCAAATTTGGTGATGCCAGTAGTAAAGTAGTGATTGAGGAATTCCTGACGGGCATTGAACTATCCGTTTTTGTACTTACCGACGGTAATTCCTACAAAATTCTGCCCGAAGCCAAAGACTACAAAAGAATCGGAGAAGCAGACACAGGATTAAATACTGGTGGCATGGGTGCGGTTTCGCCTGTTCCTTTTGCCAACGAAAAATTCATGAAAGCTGTTGAAAATGAAGTAATTATACCCACCATTGAAGGCTTGAAAAATGAGGGAATCAACTACAATGGTTTCATTTTTATAGGTTTAATGAACCACGAAGGCGAACCTTACGTAATTGAATACAACGCACGCATGGGCGACCCCGAAACGGAGGTTGTTCTGCCAAGAATAGAGTCCGATATATTATCACTGATGATTGCTACCGCCAAAGGGGAATTGCACGAAGCCGATTTTACGGTAAGCAAACAACACGCCGTTACTACGGTGGTGGTAGCAGGAGGTTATCCTGGTGATTATCGTAAAGGAGATGTCATCGTGGGATATGATTCTATCAAAGACGCAACTCTTTTTCATGCAGGAACAAAATTAGACGGTAATTTAGTCGTTACTAATGGAGGGCGAGTAATGGCACTCACAGGAATGTCTAATACCTTAGAAAGAGCCATTCAAAAATCACAAAAAGCCGCTCAGGATGTCCTTTTTGAAGGCAAATATTACCGAAAAGATATTGGCTTGGATGTATTGAGGTATTCATAACGTGCTTAAAAATCAAGAACTTATAAATTATTCTCTGATAAATTCGCAAAACAATGGAGAGCAGGAGTTTTAAAGAATGGGATTTAGACAAGATTGATGATACTTTCGGAACAAGACAAGTGAGGAGGTTGCCAATCTTAGAAGAATTATTAGCTTTTGAATACCAAGCCGATGACTACGAAACAAAATTTCTATCAAGATTAAGTGAAAATTATTTAGCTTTTCAAGGAGATAGTTGGAATGAAGTCGAACTTGAAAACAAGTTAATCAGCCCAGTTATTGTTTTCTCTGGTATTGAAAGCGAACGGTTTGCGTATTTTTTAGAAAGAGATTTATCCGCAACCATCGGAGAATACGAATTATCAGGAAGGGTAGATGGTATGATAGCAACGGGTTTACGTAACCCCAAAGTACCCTATTTTTGCTTGAATGAATACAAACGCCAAACCGACCCCAATGGAAATCCACAAGGACAAGCTCTTATTGCAATGTTGGTGGCTCAGAAATTAAATGATAGCCACGCCGACCGACCCATTTTTGGGTGTTATGTTATTGGTCGAAACTGGTATTTTATGGCATTAGTCGGAAACGAATATGCCATCAGTAAAGATTTCTCGTGTGTGGATGACGAGATGTTTGATATTTTCAGAATACTAAAAGGTTTGAAAGTACAGATTGAAAAACTACTGTAACTCAAATCATAATTGATGAATTATGGGATGTAAATCGTGTTCTTCGGGAAGCTGCGGAACTAAAAATAAAGAAGATGGTGCAAAAGTAGGCGGTTGTCAAAACAATGGTGCTTGCGGCACGGGTGGTTGCAACAAAATGAATGTATTTGATTGGTTATCAAATATGGACGTTCCTACTTTTAGTAAATTTAATATCGTAGAAGTTAAATTTAAGGGTGGTAGGAAAGAATTCTTTCGTAATACTAACCAGATAGAAATCTACGCAGGCGACCCCGTCATTGTGGATGTTCCCAGTGGACATCACCTCGGTTTTGTATCGCTCCAAGGCGAACTGGTTCGCTTACAGATGCTCAAAAAAGGGATTAAAGACAACGACGAAATAAAAGGTATTTATCGCAAAGCCAACGAAAAAGACCTTGAAAAACACGAACAAGCCGTTGCCCGTGATTACCCCACGATGTATCGTACTCGTGAGATTATCAAAGAGTTGAATCTGAATATGAAGCTATCAGACGTGGAGTTTCAGTCTGATAATACCAAAGCCATTTTCTATTACTCTTCCGATGACCGTGTGGACTTCCGTGAACTTATCAAGATGCTTGCGGGTGAGTTCAAAGTACGAATTGAAATGAAACAAATTTCACTTCGGCAAGAAGCCGCTCGTGTGGGCGGTATTGGCGTGTGTGGACGTGAACTTTGCTGTTCTACTTGGCTCACTGACTTCAAAAATGTAACTACTTCGGCGGCTCGTTATCAAAATCTTTCTTTAAATCCTGTAAAACTTTCTGGGCAATGCGGACGCTTAAAATGCTGTCTAAATTATGAGTTAGAAACATACATGGATGCTTTGAAAGATATTCCTACCATTGAAAAACCGCTCCAAACTATTAAAGGGGATGCTTTTTTACAAAAAACGGATATTTTCAAAAAAGTAATGTGGTTTGGCTATCGGGGCGAAGAGAGTAACTGGATTCCAGTTTCGGTAGATAGAGTTCGTGAAATTTTAGTGCTAAATGAAAGAGGACAAAAACCACAAACCATTGATGGAGCGGAATCTGCCAAAATTGAGTTAGAATTAGAAAAAGGAACTGGGCCATTGAATGCTGATTTGGCTCAGATGGATAGAAAATACGGTGGAGGAAAGAAAAAACCAGAGAAGCCGAAAAATGAACGTCCTGATTTTAAAAACGATAGAAGAGAAAATCAGCGTCCTGAACGTAAGGAATTCAAACAAGATAAGAAAGATAATATTCGTTCTGAACGTAAAGATGTTAAACCAGATGCAAAACCTCAGCATCAATCCAATAAAAATGTAAATCAAGGAGGAGGAAATCCTAATCAACCAAAAGGAAATCAGCCTACCGACGGAGGACAAAAACCGCAAGGTAATCAAAAACAACAGCAGGTACGTCCGCAAAATAATAACGAAGGACAACAGCCAAAACAGCCACACAAACCCAAAGGACAAAATCAGGGGAATCAGAAAAACCAACAGGTACGTCCACCACAAGGAAATGCTGATGGTAATCCCCAAACGGAACGTCCACAGGGAAATACCGAAGGGCAAAACCAAACTCCACGCCCACAAAACCAGCAGGGAGGAGGCAATAAAAACAAAAATCGTAACCGCCCACCACGACCTAACAATCAGAATCCGAACCCTCCGAAAGCGGAGTAGTTTTATGCGATAATTTTCAATATTCAATACTCAATTTTTAATATTCAAGGTATTAGCATCTTGGTTTTACTTGAAAATTGAGTGTTAAATATTGGAAATTGACAATTATTAAACATTTATCCATTTCTAATGACCCGAATATTCATAGCCATCATTTCAATACTCTTATTCACTTCGTGCGATACCAACACGATTTTGAAAGATAATTATGATATTCCAGACCGTAAATGGTTCATTAAAGATAACCCCACTTTCACCTTTGATGTCACCGATACCGACGCTTCCTACAACGTTTATTACAACGTCAGGAATAATCGTGAATATTTGTATCATAACCTCTATATTTCTCACTATTTATTCGACCCTAAAGGAAAAATAATACATCAGAAATTAGATGAAATGATTTTGTTTGACCCCGTAACGGGCAAACCCTTTGGCGAAGGATTAGGTGACATCTACGACCATAAAGTATTGGCATTCAAAGACTTTAAGTTTCCAGTTAAAGGGACATACAAAATACAAATTCGCCAGTATATGCGTCAGAATCCGTTGTTGGATATTGTCAGTGCCGGGGTTTCAGTAGAGAAATCAGTTAAGTAATCGGAGAATTCATATCCTAAATTTTCTAAAAACTATCATAAAAAACGCCAAGTCTGAATGAGTAGACTTGGCGTTTTTATTATCAATACCTGTATTCGTCAATCTACCAATTCCTTATTGATAGTTTTGAGTTTAATTTTTAGGTCAGGGGGCAATAATTCAACAATATCTTTAGCAACCACCTCTATTTTTTTACCAATTACCTCCATTTTCTTGCCCTCAATTTCCATTTTTTTGCCGATAGCTTCCATTGGTTTACTATTCTCTTCCATCTTCGCACCTGCTTTTTCCATTTCTTTACCTAAGCTCTCCATTTTTTCAGAAATAATTTTTACTTTCAGTTCGTGTTCTCTCTCTAATTTTCTCAACCTTTGCATTTCCTCTTTATCATTATCTAATTCTGCTAAAGAGGCTTTCAGAGCATATTTTGTTTGTAATTTTACCTGCTCCTCCAATAATTTCCCCTGTTCTCCCATTAAATTTCCATGTTTTTCCATCGGCTCAGAATGTTCTTGCATTTGTTTCCCATAAACATCCATTTCCTTGCCGTACTTATCCATCACAGCTCCATAAACATCCATTTCTTTGCTTAACGAGTTTAGCTTTTCTAATTGTGGCTTCATTTTAGCTCGTAATTCAGGCGAGGCATCATATTTTTTACCATCTACGTAAATATCCCCGTTTTTATCAATTCTGAAACTTCCATGTCGAGAATTCGTATTGAAGTAACTATCATTTTCTACGCTACTGATAGTTGTACTGTTGGACGAATGAGATTCCTCCGTTTTCGTGATAACTGTATCTATTACAGCAGTTTGACGCTTTTTTTTCAGGAGTCCTTTACTGTCAGAAACCTCCGTTGTCAGTTTCTTTGGCGTGTAGTAATTCTCTAACTTATTAGAAAAATTACTCACTTGTGCCTGTACATCATCGCTTCTAAAAATTGCTAAACCCAAAATGGTGATAGAAATAACAACCATCACCAATACACTTTCAACATTGGTATTTTCTTGTTGCTTTACCCCTAAAATTCTTTTAACTCGGCTCAAAAGTGGCATTTTCTTTTTCCCGAAAGCCATTGCTAATGAATTATCCATCCTGTAAGATTCAACATTAGATAATGCACTCACTAACAGCAACTTATCGCCCGTAATTGCAACCGAGAGGTCATCACAACAATGCTCTCTTTCTTCTCTAACTTGAGCTGAAATCCACCAGATAGCTGGACTAAAAAAGAAACATATTTCAATGAATGACTGAACAATATTTACCAAAAAATCATACCTTTTGATGTGGGCTAATTCATGAGCTAAAACAGCCTCTAACTCATTGATAGACAAACCAGTAGCCAAACCGATTGGCAATAAAATATAGGGCGTAAAATTCCCAACAACGATAGGTGAAAGCGTTTGATTAGACTCAAAAATTGCTACTTTTCGAGTTATTTTCATATCAGCCATCAATTCGGTGAATTTTGAGAAAATCTGAGGACTCACTTTTTGTAAGCCTTTTGTTTTTAAACGATTAACGTACCAAACCTCAAACCCCATTTTTATGAACAAAACTGCCATACCAATGAGCCATACTTGAACAATCACCGTCAGATTCATATTTAGAAAATTCTGCACATTCTCTATTAAACTATACTGATTATCAGCCACTTGAATATTTGAAATGTAGCGAATTAGGTTTATCCTATCGGACGTAAGTGGCGAACTAAAATCCGCTACGTAGTAAAAAGTAATAACTGCCAATAATAATTGAGTAACCAAAGCACCGATTCCTAATTGATATTTACTTTGGGCAGACGGTAAGAATTTCCCCAAAATCAAATACAATACCACCAAAACAACACCTTGCCAAAGCGAGTGCAACAAAGTCCAACCTAATGGAGCTACAATTTCAGGGCTTAATAAATTTTCCATGTTTTTAAGATTTATCATTTTTGCATTTTAGACTCAATTAATTTTTTGATTTCTTCCAATTCTTCTTTCGACGAATCGTGATTACCCAAAGCCTGCATCACTAATTTCATGGCAGAACCCCTAAAAGTGGCATCAACAAATTTCTCCAATAAATTTATCTGAGTAGCTTCTTCTTCAATTTCAGCTTTGTAAAGATGGTAACGTCCCTCTTCGGTTCTGGAGAGAAGTTTTTTATCAAACATTATTTGCATCAATTTGAGGGTTGTTGTGTAACCAACTTCACGTTGTTTGGTTAATTCTTCATTAACAAATCTGACCGACGAAGGTCCATTTTGCCATAAAATTTGTAGAATCTCCAATTCTGATTCTGTGGGTTTGAGTATGTCCATATTTTGCTACGAATTATTTCGTAACAAATTTAATACGAAACAATTCGTAATTACAAATTTTACTACGAAAATTTTCGTAATCGAAAGATATACTTTGGTAATTCTCATCTAAAACCTAAAAAATGCTGTAATTTTGCATTAAAATCACTTAATAAATCATGCAAAAATTTCTTCCCTTATTTCCGCTAAATTTGGTAGCCTTTCCTCTCGAAGACCTCAATTTGCATATTTTTGAACCCCGTTATCGGCAATTGATTAATGAGTGTTTAGACAATGGCACTACCTTTGGTGTACCCGTTTTTTTAGATGGAAAATTACCTGGTTTTGGTACGGAAGTAAAAATAGTGAAACTATCGAAACGATACGACGATGGACGAATGGATATCCGCACGCAGGGCATTAGAGCTTTCAGAATTTTAGATTTTCAGAATCCTGTGGAACTAAAACTCTATTCGGGCGGGGTGGTTGAGTTACTTCCAACTCCCGAAATTAGTCCTTCGGTCATGATTGGACTTTCACAAAGAGTTGAGAAATTGTACCAGTT
>JALONS010000461.1 GCA_025454855.1 Arcicella sp. | reverse complement strand
AAAGCCTCTTTTTTTCATATCCTTGGCAATAGCGTCTGATATTTCTGTACGGGCAGGAACATCTGCCATACTAGAAGGGAAGTTTACAATAGGCTTTTGATCAGGCATAAAGGAATACAAATAAGTATCAAAGGAGCCAAATTCTTGCTGCACTTTTAAAAACAATTTCGCATTATTAACCGCCGAAACTACTTTTAAACGATTGCGGATAATGCCTGGATCTTGTAAAATACGTTCTATATCAGTTTCGGTAAATTGGGCTACTTTTTCCGCATCAAAATTGGCAAAAAGCCGGCGATAGTTCTCTCTTTTACGTAATACGGTTATCCAACTTAAACCTGCTTGTGCAGCTTCAAGAATTAAGAATTCAAAAAGTATTTTATCATCATGAACTTCTTTCCCCCACTCTTCATCGTGGTATTTTACATATATTGGGTCTGTGCCACACCAAGGGCAACGTGGGTTTAATTGGGGTTGGTTCATGTTTATAATTAGAGTTATAGCTAGGTTTAATATGCTTTATCTAAAACAACAATTTCATTCAGTTTATATAGCTCTCCTAAAAATTGAGATTTCATTCTGAATTGACTTCTTTTCTTAATTTTTGGTTTTGTCGAGACGTTTTCCATTTTTATTCCAGGGTCATAATAGATATTACCAAGAGCCATTTGTTTTAGGAAAAGTTGAAAGTCTGTTCCTGTACCTAAAATTATTTTGTTTCCGTATTTGTATCTTCTGTTTCCAGATGTGTCAGAAAGTGAAGGGACGTAACAAGCTTGATTATGTTTTCTATTCCAATGAAGTAGCATAGATGAAAAACTCCAAGCCGCTGCTTCATTTCCGTTTATATCAATCAATGCAATTCGACCGTTTGAATTTCTTATTTTTCCGCTTTCAGCATCATAGCCAATTAACTGCATTTCGAGATTCGTCGAATTATGTCTAATCCCTGACTTGTGAACTCCACCAAAATTTATTCGGTCTTCACGACCCGTCTTGTCCGCATAACCGTATTGATGTAAAAATTCTTCAGTTCCCTTTGTTTTATAAAGTCCATCAGTTGGTTCAGGTGTCATAAGGGAACACCGAATTGTTTTATTTCCCAACCTAAAAAATCAGGTTCAGAATATCCATTGGGTGTTATTCCTAATTCAGCTTCTAGGGTATAACCACCGCAATTTGAGGAAAATGATTCTACAGATTTTTGGGCGTGTCCCTACGGGTCGGGCTATCCGCTACAAGTCCTCGCTCGTTCCTCGCTGTGGGCTTTTCGCTTCTATCCCTCACGCAAATTAGTGCTTAAATCGAACTTCATTGTGGTACTTTAAAAACTCCACATCAGGCAGAAATCTTGATGGTAGAATAATATCCTGATTATCTAATTTTAAAAAATACTCTTCTATTGATTTTGACTTCTTCTGTTTAAATAGCAAAGGTGATATTTTGACTTTATAGTCTGTAGTAATAGTTAATAAACCCGTTTCGAAAGCTTTATCGTGAAGTGCGTTAATGGCAATTCCATTTTGGGGATTTAATCTATTTTTTTCATCAACACTCCAAGGTTTAATATGCCCTGCAATCAAAAATTCTGGTTGTTGTATTCCTGTAATACAGCAAGTATTATTGTAGGAAGCCAATATTGAACTTCTAAAAAAAGATTGATTCACTCTAACTTTAATCATTTGCTCTCTCATTTTTCCTTCCTTTGGGAGGTTAATGTCTGGTATTTGATTAAGATTTTCTATTGTTGTTTCTTCAAAATGTGCTAATAGCTTTTCACTTTCATAAGGTAGAATATCCCAATTATTGAAAAATTCATTCCATACTTCTGCATCAAGTTTACTTGCATTTGATGCTCCTTTTATTCCTCTTGCTTTTAAACTCGGGTCAAGACTAGCGAAATTCACTAATTTGTATGCAACTGAACTTGATGTTCTCCCAATTAACTCAGCAAGATGTATTACTTCTGGATTCAAACGATGTAATCTACCAAATGGCAATTTACAGTAAAGATTTACTGCTAAAATCAATTCCTCTCTTGTCCATAATTTTTGCCCCTGTTTCATATTTCATCCTCTTCCTCAAATTCTAAAGTGAATTCAAGGCTGCAATTCTCTATTGGGCACTTATGATGTTGATACTTGATTTCTTCCTTTAAGATTTCAGTTCTGCTGCCACACTTAGGACAAGTAGCTGGCTGGTCTGTTCCAATAAATATTTCTAAATAACTCATTATGCAGCTTTTTGTATTGCGTTAGGGATTGAAGTGGAAATCCTTTTTGTCCTGAAAGACAAAAAGATTGGAACGGAAAGCCCGACCCGTAGGGGAACGCCCAAATCAAATATTTCAGAACCGTCTTTGTAATATCTTGCTGAAATTGTTCTTGAAATACCGTTTAAGTCTGTCATTCCAAATCCAAATCCGTTTCCCTTTGCTTTATGTTTTGCAGCATAATCTTGCAGATAATTCCAAAGTTTATCTGAAAGCGTGTATTTGCTTTCAACTTCGGGTTCTAATATGTCTTTGATTTTTACTTTAGGCTCTGGAAGTGTGGGAAATTTAAAATTTTCTTTCTCACCAAAAATGTCAGTTCTAAAACCAACTATAATAATTCTTTCTCGGTGTTGTGGTACAAAATGCTTTCCGTCAAGAACTTGAAAGTGTATAGAATACCCCAATTCTGTCAATGTATTTTTGATAACTTTAAATGTTTTTCCTTTATCGTGAGAAACAAGGTTTTTAACATTTTCCAACATAAAAGCCTTTGGCTTTTTATGTTTTAAAATTCTTGCAATGTCAAAAAATAATGTTCCTTGAGTTTCATCTAAAAAACCGTGGCTTCTTCCTAATGCGTTTTTTTTTGAAACACCAGCAATTGAAAACGGCTGGCAAGGAAAACCTGCTAACAAAATGTCGTGTTCTGGTATATTTTCTTCACTAATTTGAGTAATGTCACCAAACGGAACTTCACCGAAATTTGCTTCGTACGTCTTTTTTGCAAAATTATTCCATTCGCTGGAAAAGACACACTTACCACCTAAACTTTGATATGCTAAGCGAATCCCGCCAATTCCTGCGAACAAATCAATGAACTTGAACTTTGGATTTGGATTTGGAGGAAAAGGAACATCATATTTGAACGGAATGTAAAGTTGGTCAGGTTCTTCAACAATGGATAAAATGCTTTCCTGTAAATATTCTTTTGCATAAGGTTTAAAGTATTGAGAAACACCATTTTTGTGATTTTGCCAATAGTGTGTCAAATGAGCAAAACCGTCATTTAAATGCTTATCAATATTAATATTAAACAAACAGTGTGCTAACCCGCATTCAACTCATCCCAATATTCTACTGCTCTTCTGTAATGTGGGATAACAATAGAACCACCAACCAAATTAGCAATCATAAAAATTTCATTCAATTCTGCATGGTTTACACCAGCTTCATGGCATTTTCCTAAATGGTATTTAATACAATCATCACAACGCAAAACCATAGAAGCCACCAAGCCCAACATCTCTTTAGTTTTTACATCTAAAGCACCATCAGCGTAAGTGGTAGTATCTAGCGCAAAGAAACGTTTGATATTGGTATTTGCACTTTCCATTATCCTATCGTTCATTTTTGTACGATAGTTATTAAAATCATCAACCAGTTTTCCCATGTTATTTTTT
>JALONS010000168.1 GCA_025454855.1 Arcicella sp. | reverse complement strand
TGGCACTTCCAGAAGCTGTGCCTATACCGCAAGTATTATCTTTCACACTACTTAGGGTATAAGTAGTGCTGGTAACTGGCGAAACCGTTTGAGTGGCAGTGGCAGTAGTACTTGTGTAAGTAGTGATATTCTGACCATCTGAAATACCATATATCCAAGGGGCTGTACCCGTAAATGATATAGTTAAGGTAGCCGTTTGTCCTTCATTAATAGTGGTTGTTCCGGTAATATTTCCCGTAGCCGTAGGTAAAATAGTAACGGGAAGAGTATTCAAACTGACAGTACTTCCATTAATTACTCTGATTCGATAACCTGAACCCGAAGTAGGAACTGAAGTAGGAACTGAAACCTGAATAGGGGGAACAGTTCCAGAACCAATATTGGTTGGAGTTCCAAAACTTCCGTTAGCATCTGATAACTGAACAGTATATGTAGAACCAGTGGGTACTTCACTTTGCTGGAAGTTTACATTTTCTAATTGATTTCTACATAAGTTACTGTTTGTAATGTTAGAAACAGAAATTAAGGGTGTTCCCGTGATTGTTGGACAGTTTAGTGTAGAATTATATAGAGAAGCTATCTCTAAACTATTTAAACCACCCCTGAATAATCGCACATCATCAATCCTTCCATTAAAAAAGTTCACTAAACCTGAACTCTGTGAACCAAGTCGCCCAATCGAATTTGAGGCATAAGCAGATGCCAGTCCAGATGCTGGTGAACTCTGTACCAAAACACCATCAATATACATCTGCAAAGCATTGATTGTTCTTACAATAGCTACATGATACCATTGCCCAGTATTAACCGTTGCTGGATATGCTACATCCACATTACCTGTGTTGGTAGAAGACCTAAAAACCCATTTTATTGTCCCTCCTTGATTTTCTAAACAAAGTTCTTGAGCAAAACCAATACCACCGATGGAAAGAATATAATTGAAGCCCCCATTGGTGGGTAAACTGGCTGGTGATACCCATACAGAATGGGTAAATGTATTATTTAACAAATTATTGGTTGGAAACTGTACATAAGCTCCATTAGAGATAGACAAAGCAGAGGTGCTTGTACCACTTCGATTAGCCACATAAGATGTACTTCCTCCATTTGTATTCAGTGTACCATTATTTGCTCCAATTTGGTCAATTGTATTACTATTCATCGGAAAACAAGTAATTAAATCTACTGTTCTCAAAACCGTTACTGTTCCACTACCAGATGATGTACCTGCTCCGCAAGCATTACTTACAGAAGTGACAGTGTATGTAGTTGTACTGAGGGGTGATACCGATAATGTCAGTGGATTAGTGCTGGTTGTGCCAGTTTGTCCATCTGATAGAGTATAATTATAGGGAGCATTCCCCGTAAATGTTAAGGTGATATTGGCTGTTTGTCCTTGATTAATGGTAGAATTACCACTTACTGCAACCGTCGGAGCTACACAAGTTGTTGCATTTACTTTACAATATGAAACCGTTCCACCTGATGGCTGACCAATACTTATATCAGTGGTAGTATTTGAAAAATTTGTGATTAGCATAACATACTTTTGTCCTGCTACGGCATTATTGACCGACATACTTATAATACTACTTCCTGAATAATCACAGGTAATCGGGGTATTATTGGTAGTAGAGCAAGCATTCGCTAAATCTCCATTGGCTATCGGTCCCCAAATAGCTCCATCAATGTCTCTGCTGGTAGAGTTACTAAAACTAAAAGTAAGGTTTCCCCCAGTTACAACTGTAAACACGAACCACATTTGATTAGGACTGGTAGATAAACAACCATAGTTCGTAGATGATGACCCTGTCAAACAATTATTATTATTTGTGGCAGCGGTATAGGTAAAAGAAGACGCACAGGTATAATTCTGCGGGTTGCTAAACAACGCACAACCCACTATTGGATTGGTACAACCATCGAGGTTAGTAATGTACGGATAGTCTGGGCGTTTTTTCTGAGCATTTACAGAAACAAGAGTAGCAAAAAATAATGCCGTGATAACAACAACATTAACTTTTAGGGAGTAGTAAAATTTATTCATCTAAGAATATAGGGGGAAAAATTTAATGAGAACGTATTAATTTAACTCAAAAGTAAATCACCTAATTAAAAGTGATTTTTATATTATTTTAACAAATGTAGTAAAATTTAATGGAACATATTGATTGGAAAGCTATTAATACTAATTGGTTAATGATACATTCAATATTGCTACGTGCTAATCTTCAAAATTTTATCCGCTCTATTCATTCACTTGCTTATCTTTGTACAAAAATTTGTATTATTCCCTTAAAAATATAATTAAATGGCACAAGTTTATGATTTAATCGTGATTGGCTCTGGTCCTGGTGGCTACGTAGCAGCAATCCGTGCTTCGCAGTTGGGTTTGAAATGTGCGGTGGTTGAGCGTGAGTCTTTGGGTGGTATTTGTCTCAACTGGGGCTGTATTCCTACAAAAGCATTGTTGAAGTCTGCACAGGTATTTGAATATATCAAACACGCCGCTGATTATGGAATCACGGTTTCAGAGTCTCATGCCGACTTTGGGGCTGTCATTAAACGTTCTCGTGGTGTTGCCGATACGATGTCGAAAGGCGTTCAATTTTTGATGAAAAAAAATAAAATTGATGTCATCATGGGTAACGGTAAGGCATTGAAAAACAAAAAAGTAGAAGTTACCGCAGCCGATGGAAAAGTTACCGTTTATGATGCTAAAAACATCATGATTGCCACTGGTGCCAGAGCCAGAGCTTTACCTAACATTCCGATTGATGGTGTTAAAGTAGTTGAATACCGTAAGGCAATGTCTTTAGAAAAACAGCCTAAATCAATGGTTGTGATTGGTTCGGGGGCTATTGGTGTGGAATTCGCTTACGTATATGCCGCCATGGGAACAAAAGTAACCATCGTGGAATTTATGCCCAATGTTGTTCCAGTTGAAGACGAAGATATTTCTAAAGAATTAGCCAAGCAATATAAAAAGTTGGGCGTTGAAATTCATACCAATTCGTCAGTAGAATCAGTCGATACCAAAGGTGAAGGCTGTAAAGTAGCGGTGAAAACCCCGAACGGAAATATCTCTATTGAATGTGATATTGTTTTATCAGCAGCTGGTGTTATTTCAAATCTTGAAAACATTGGTTTAGAAGAGGTAGGGATTATTACTGATAAAGGTAAAATCACGGTTGATAAATGGTATCAAACTAATATTCCGGGATATTATGCCATCGGCGATGTTACACCAGGTCCAGCTTTGGCTCACGTGGCTTCGGCGGAAGGAATTATTTGTGTAGAAAAGATTGCTGGGCATCACGTTGAGCCTCTCGACTATTCAAATATCCCAGGTTGTACGTATTGTACGCCTGAAATCGCTTCGGTTGGTCTTACTGAGAAAAAAGCCAAAGAATCGGGTTATGATATTAAAGTTGGTAAGTTCCCGTTTGTTGCTTCTGGAAAAGCTACGGCGGCAGGAGCAAGAGATGGTTTTGTAAAAGTAATCTTTGATGCCAAATACGGTGAGTTCCTCGGAGCCCACATGATTGGCTACAATGTGACTGAATTGATTGCAGAAGCAGTGGTAGCTCGTAGATTAGAGACAACTGCTCATGAGATTATGACGGCTATTCACCCACACCCAACTATTTCAGAAGCTATCAAAGGAGCAACTGAAGCAGCGTATGGCTGTGCGGTTGATTTATAAAAAATTAGGCATTAGAGAATTGTAAAAGTTCTCTAATGCCTATATTTAAACTTACTCTACATTCTCTCCAGTTAGTTCATAATAATCTTCTCTTTGTACACAGGCTTCTCCTTTTCAGTTGTAATTGGCTTGCCATTCATATAAATTTTCTTGGTTGCCGTATCAAACTTCATGGGTTCGTGCTGAGGGAATTCCATCGGAAATTCATACGCTTTTTTCTTCTCCACTTTTTCAGGTTCTGGATTCACAAAAACTGGTATCTGAGATACTGACGTTTGGCTTCCGTAGGTCATTCTTCGTGGTTTTGATTCTACCGCTGGCACTGTAACCACTGCATTTGTATTATCATCCCCCCTTCTGAGAACCACAATCTTGACATTAGCTCGGTGGCTACCCGTTAAACCCAAATCATGGGCTACGCTATGTGTAAGTTCGATGGAAGTAGTTTGGCTTTTACCGTTGATTTCTACTACTTCAGCTCGTTTATTAGCTAAATTGGTAATTTCTACCAAAGAACCCATCGGTAGAAAATCATGCGAACAAGTACGATGACGACTACTGAGATAATCGCCGTTAGCCATTTTCTTGCCGTATCTCCCAATAGTATAAACACTTGCCTCCTGTGTGTATTCTTCTTGAGCAAAAATGACATTGGTAAATAGTGTAAATAGCAAAGCAAGGGCGGAAATTGTTTTTAGAAACTTCATTTTTATCTATTTTAGTGAAAAGCAGGAATGCTCAAAGGTAATATATAACCCTTTTTCTAACAAAAAGAGTCCATTGAAATAACGCTCAATGGACTCTTTTGTTGTGTGTTATGTTATCGTGATATGGCTTATTTTAGCATCTAACGTATTGATTATCAAATATTTAACCGCTTACTCAATTCTTTTTTGAATCAGTAGATTTGATATAATCGTATTTTCTGAAATCTACTTTAAAATCGGGCGTTTTAGGGGTGTTTACCGCAATATTACTGCTGGTTTTCCCCCAAGAAATAACTGAAAATTTAGTATCTATCATTTCTTGGTCTTTTACATGAAGTGCTACTCCTACTGCATGAGTGAATTCAAGGGTAAGTTCTTCATCCGAAATCTCATTATCATTAATAACTACTTGAATTGTCTTTTTATTTTTTAGATTTACAATCTCAATGACCGTTCCGATGGGAAAATACCCGTGCGATGCAGTTAAAGTCTTGGGATTTAGAATTTCACCAGAACTGGTAGTATCACCGTAGGCTTCTGTCAGATAAGTGGTAGCTTTACCTTTAAAATCTTGAGCGGAAATCTTATTAATGAACAGTAAATTAGCGGTTAAAGTAAGGATAACAAGGTATTTAAACATAATCTAATAAATTGATGAGGATTAATGATAATAAAGAGTAAAGGATTTCAGTACATTTCTAAAATTTTGGTAAGTATCAGATAATACTCACAAAATTAGAATCTCAATTTTGTAAAGTTGATTAAAAAAAGTTTAAATTCTCAAATAATTAAACAATTTCTGTGCCATGAAATATTTTTTATCTCTATTTTTTCTGATTTCATCATTAAAAAATGGCTATTCTGACAAAAGTAGGTTTAAGACTGATGTACTAATCATTGGTGGCGGAACGAGCGGTACAATGGCAGGAATTCAGGCTGCCAGAATGGGCGTGAAAACAATTATCGTAGAAGAAACCCCGTGGATTGGCGGAATGCTTACCTCTGCGGGCGTGAGTGCCATTGATGGTAATCATAACTTGCCTTCGGGGCTTTGGGCTGAATTTCGTGAAAAACTTGTCAAGCATTACGGCAATGAAGAGGCTTTGGCTTCGGGGTGGGTTAGTCAGGTCATGTTTGAACCAGCCGTTGCCCAAAAAATACTGCGTCAAATGTGTGCAAAAGAACCCAATCTTAGCATTATTTCTTCGGTAAAATGGTTGAACATTAAGAAAAAATCGGATGGCTGGATAGCTGACCTTAGCGATGACATCACGATAAACGCCAAAATTTTAATTGATGCCACTGAGCTGGGAGACGTTGCCACCAAAATGGGAGTAAAATATGATGTAGGTATGGAAGCCAAAAGTACGTACAACGAAAGGATAGCTCCTGAAAAAGCCAATAATATCGTCCAAGACCTTACTTATACTGTTATTCTAAAGGAATTCAACAAGAATGTAACCATCAACAAACCAGCATCTTACAAAAAAGAAGCGTTTATTTGTAGCTGCGAAAAACTATGTCCCGATAAGCAAATGCCTCGCCTTTGGGATTGCGAAAAAATGAAAACTTATGGGCAATTACAAAACGGGAAATTCATGATAAATTGGCCTATCAATGGTAACGATTTCTACGTGAATATGATAGAAATGAATGATACCGAACGCCAAGAAGCCATCCGAAAAGCAAAAGAACATACCCTAAACTTTGTGTATTTTATGCAAACAGAATTAGGTTGGAACACCTTGGGGTTAGCCGATGAATTTCCGACGGAAGACAAAATGCCCTTGATTCCGTACCATCGTGAAAGTAGAAGAATACATGGACTGGCACGCCCCAATATGAACCACTTGGAAAAACCTTACGACCAAGCCGAGCCACTGTACCGAACTGCCATCGCTGTTGGTGATTATCCCATAGACCAGCACCACGGTAAAAACACCAATGCTCCTGATTTATATTACGTTCCAGTACCTTCTTTCAGTATTCCTTTAGGGAGTCTGATTCCCCAAGAAGTTGATAATCTGATTGTTGCTGAAAAGTCCATTTCGGTTTCTAACCTTGTGAACGGAGCCAGTCGCCTACAACCCGTAGTAATGGGTATTGGGCAGGCGGCGGGTACACTTGCGGCGTTGTGTGTGCAAGATAAAACTTCTCCCCAAAAGACCTCCATTAGAAAAGTACAAGATAATTTGTTAAAGTCTAAGGCTTATTTACTGCCATTCATCGATGTAAAACCCAACCATCCACAGTTTGAAGCCATCCAAAGAATTGGAGCTACGGGTATTTTGAAGGGGGAAGGCAAAAACTACAAATGGTCTAATCAAACGTGGTTTTATCCTGACTCTGTGATGACAAACCAAGAAGTCATTAATGCTCTGAAGGTGGCTTATCCAAGTCTAAAAATACAAGCGAATGAACAAGTTTTATCCGAAAAAATAGTGGCAGATGATGCTTTTGAAATTCTGACTAAAATACAACCCGTACCCGCTGGTTATCTGCAATCTATCATTAAAAATTATCCCGATAAAAATCAACCCATCACCCGTGCCATGTTGGCAGATTTGATTGACAAAATTCTTGACCCGTTTCATCGGAAAGAGGTAGATTTTAGGGGGATTTTTAGGTAAACGACACAAAAAAGTCCCTAACGATATGATATTGTCAGGGACTTTTTTATGATTTACTTGCCTCTAAATTAGAGATTTGGCTTTTAATATTTTTTGTACTTCTTTTTCTTTTATTTCCAAAATATCGGCAATTTGTTTCACATCAAAGCCACGGTTGAATAGCTTTCCAACAGTATCTGCTCGTTCTCCTCTTCTACCTTCTTTCTCACCATATTCTCTGTAATAATTTTCTACAGCTTCTACAATTCCCATGTTCTTAACTGGTTTTTCTGTTTCTTCTTCAAATTTAATCAACATTTCTTCATTTCCAAAAGAAACATAATTTTTTAAAACTTCAAAATTTGTCTAAAATAATTGGCACTATACCCCTTTGTTTTGGACTCTTCTAAACAAATTCATCTTTTGCTGATAGAGTACCTCGCTTTCTTTGGGTTTATTAGCTTTTAGTCCGTACCAAGCCACTTCTAAAGCAAAAGCGAAAATATTATTGGTTTTCTGAAAGTCTTCGGGACGATAATCTGATAACTTCAAGGTTTTATATTGATACAGCAATTTTGTTGTATCTAAAAAACCTTCTGAAAACTCGTTAGGGCGATAATGAGGGCTATCATCAGTCAGAATAGCAAAAGCCATCACGGGCTGACTGTATCTGTCTCGAATACGATAGTAATATTGAAACATCCTGAAACTGAACTCATCATCGACATAACCTTGTATTTCGACATGAGCCAAAACCCACTTTTCAGTTCCGTCTTTCATAAAGACCTTGGCTAATTTGTCAGCACGGCGGTTTTTATTTTTCGTTTCGGGGAATAATTGAGCTAATTCTTTATCCAAAAACTGAATTTCTTTCGTAAAATCAAAAATTTTATCAGCACTCGGAATAAAAAAACGAAGGAAATCAGGGAAACAGTCTTCTAAAAAGCTCTTCCAAAGGAGGTCACGGGGTACTTGCATGAATAGTATTTTAAATGTAGGATAAATAATTTTTCAGTGGTGTTAGATTAGTGACATAACGTTGAAAACGTTTGATAAAAACGAAAATACTCAAAATTGTCTGTCCAATCAAATGAGTATGTACCTTTGTAAAAATTATGCAGTAAATGGCTCAAAACAAATCCATCATATTCCAAAATTTAGGACTTATTGATTACCAAACCGCTTGGGATTATCAAGAGAAACTTCATGCAGAAATTGTCAATTTCAAACTTGGAAACAAACAATTAAGCCCTGATAATCAAATCAATACGCCCAACTATTTACTTTTTTGCGAACATCCGCACGTTTATACATTAGGAAAAAGTGGCAAGCCCGAACACCTATTATTAGACGAAAAAGGGTTGGAAAAATACGATGCTAAATACTATAAAATCAATCGGGGGGGCGATATTACCTATCATGGCAAAGGGCAATTGGTGGGCTATCCTATTTTTGATTTAGAAAATTTTTTTATGGATATTCATCGTTATATGCGTTTTTTGGAAGAAGCAGTTATCAGAACTTGTGCCGATTTGGGAGTGGCTGCGGGAAGAATTGACGGGCTAACGGGCGTTTGGATAGATTACATCGACCAAAAAAATCCCAGAAAAATATGTGCGATGGGCGTAAAAGCCAGTAGATGGGTGACTATGCACGGCTTTGCCCTGAATGTTAATACAGATTTGAGCTACTTTAACCATATCGTTCCCTGTGGCATTGATGACAAAGCCGTAACTTCATTACAGAAGGAGTTGGGTGAAACCCTTGATTTTCAAGAAGTTTCTGACATCATGCTAAAACACTTGAAAGATATATTTGAAATAGATTCCTTACAAATTCATGGCTCACGACTTATTGCTTAAAGTTAATTATGAAGAAAGATATTCAATTTCCCACTGTTGAAGGCGTAAAAATTACCATTGCTCGTAATATCAATGAACTTAACCAAGCAGAGTGGAACGTTTATTTGATTAATAGATTAAAGACGGCGATTGATACCGTTTTTGTGACCTCTCGGGGTTACGGATTTGATAAAGATGGCAACCCCATCAAAACCTCTCAATTAAGGCACTTCCACAAGCATTGTGATGCGGGCGAAATCCTAAAAATTGAAATGATTACGCCTGATGTCTTTCATCTGAACAATGAATACTGGGTGAGTTATTACATTGGTAATCAGATATTTGACAAAAAATTTGTGTTTGTACCTGAAAGCATCAGAGAAGAAAATTTAATCTTGATTGACCAACTAAATTTAGAAGGTATTTTGCATGAATAATTCCGCAAAAGCTTTAGGCTATATGCTTTAAGCATAAAAAAATATGGTTAAAAGTTAAACATTCTATTAAAAGCCTACGGC
>JALONS010000167.1 GCA_025454855.1 Arcicella sp. | reverse complement strand
CACTGATGTCTGTATATTTTATCACAATATTTATACAAAATATCGTGTTGGTTTGTCCCAAAAATTTGATAATCAAATTATCCTAATAATGTTTAATATTAAATATAAATAAATTGTATGATTTATCCAAATTTCAATGGGATAATTATAAGAATAATACAATTTTATATGCATGGTTCTATTTTGTTCTTTTTCATATTTTGTTTAATTTTTTGTAAACAAACAAAACGCCAAAGCTACGTATTAAGCAGCTTTGGCGTTGGAGAATTTACATTGGTTGTTTTGCTAAGACTTACTCAATTCGTTTGAGATTTACGTTTTCTACGGGGCGAATGATTAACGGTACTTTTTCTACTTTTACTGCTGAAGTATCCAAACCAAACCATTTGTCTTCCGAAGGTGTGAAATCTTTTATGAAGAAGTAGGCTTTCATGATGATTCCTTCTAAGAGTGAAAGTTGGTTTTCAAACGAAAGGAATCTTTCTAACACTACGAAACGGAAATCGCCAATGACATTTTGTTTATTCAACGATTCATAACGTGAAGTAATATCCACTTCCCCTTTTTTCACCATATCTTCTACCACTTTACGGAAATACAGATTTATCTTTTGTTCTACTTTAAAACCTAATTTAAAGTTTACCTTAATGACATCGTCGGGTTCAATAACACTTACTTTGTACTCCATTGTATAAGGGTCATCCATGGTATCTACGTGTACAAACCAGTAAATGTCGGCTCGTTTCGGACGTTTCTGGAAGATGGAATAAATAATTTTGGATTCTATATCTGAAGTACGGGCTGCATTCGACATGAAAACTAAGTGCGTTGCGTATTTCGGAATACTCATATCTTGGCTTAACTCTTTCAGAGGTTCAATGTAATCCATCAACTTCACGTATTCCGTCAAACGCATTTTGATGATATTGGCTCTATACCAAATCACCATCAAGGCAATAATAGCTGACGCAATGAATAAAGATACATAACCGCCATGAGCAAATTTACGAAGATTGGCTACTAAGAAAGCTCCTTCTAAAGCAATATATAATACCAAGAAAAGCACAATCCACCACATATCAAACTTCTTGATGTGGAGATAATACGCCATCAAGGTAGTGGTCATCAGCATCGTGAGGGTAATTGCTAAACCGTAGGCAGCTTCCATGTTGGCAGATTCTCTAAACCATAAAACAACACCCACACAACCCATCCACAAAAAGATGTTCATGCTTGGTACGTACAATTGTCCTTTTTGGTCGGAAGGATAATGCAAACGTACTTTAGGCCAAAAGTTTAATCGAATAGCTTCTGAGACCAAAGTGAACGAACCCGAAATTAGGGCTTGGCTGGCAATAACGGCAGCGGCAGTAGCAATCACAATACCCCAAATTAAGAACCAGTCGGGCATTAATTCAAAAATGGGCTTACGTCCGTTCAATAATTGTCCACTTTGTGTCAATAGCCACGCTCCCTGTCCAAAATACTGTAACAATAAGCAAATTTTAACGAAAATCCAGCTAATGCGAATATTGCCACGCCCACAATGACCTAAGTCAGAGTAGAGGGCTTCAGCCCCTGTGGTACATAAAAATACAGCTCCTAAAAGCCAAAAGCCGCTATCTCCACCGTGTGGGCTTGTGAGTAATTCGTACCCGTAAATAGGTGATAGGGCTCTCAGAATACTCCAATCTTGGGCAATCCAGATAATTCCGAAGACCGCCAACATCGTAAACCATACCAACATGACAGGACCAAACGCCCTACCAACCACTTTTGTTCCAAATATCTGAAACATAAATAAGCCCGTGATAATAGCAATTACGATGGGAACTGTTTGTAAGTCTGGATAAAGTTTGAGTAAACCCTCAACGGCTGAAGCAACTGAAATGGGAGGAGTAATTACCCCATCCGCCAAAAGCGTTGAAGCCCCAATAATAGCAGGAATCGTGAGCCATTTAGCGTGCCTACGTACTAAGGCAAAAAGAGCTAAAATACCACCTTCACCACGGTTATCGGCTCTCAGAATCAAGATAACATACTTGAGGGTAGTTTGTAGGGTGAGCGTCCAGAAGATACAAGATAAGCCTCCTAAAACGGTTCTTTCATCAATGGCTTCTTTATCAATGATAGACTGCATAACGTACAAAGGGGAAGTCCCGATGTCGCCATAAATAATTCCCATTGCAACCAGCAGACCCGCTGCGGTAGCTTTGTCCATGTTTTTGTGTTCCATAAAGGACGCTAAAAGTAATTTTTAAGCTGAAAATTAATTATTCCGTGAAAAATTACAATTTTTTGAAGTTGGTAAAATTTTAATCAAACAATATTACAATTTGTTTACTATCAAAAGCAAATATAATATTCAGTAAAACAAAAATTGCTTAAAGTTTTGGGAAAGTATTAAGTACAGGAGAAACCAATGATAATGTTAGACTGTAAATAATGACGAAGAGTATTGAGAAAAGATACTGTCAAATTAGAGAAAATTGATAAAATTACAATCAGTGGCAGTTTTATTAGTAATGTTTCATGATGCCTCAAGGCATGATAATAAATATAGTTTCACGGATTTTCGCAGGTACTTTGTAATACCACCGATTTATAAAAAATCCCACAGGCTATGAAATTAATAATCACCACAAATAAACATGACAAGCGATGCAACTTAAACGGATATTAACAAAAAAGCCTTTATACAGTACGTACAAATGCTTTTTTTGATTTTTTGCTCCCCCTCCTGTGGATGAACAAATATCGTAATGGTTTGAATATCAGATTATTATATTTCACGAAATTACCTCTTTTCCGTATTCTTTCCAAACGTATTTATCGAATGAGAAAGTAAAAACACAAAATTCATTGATTTCCAGAGACTTAGCCTTTTCCAAAACATTGGAAAAAATTTCCAGATTTTTTCCAAATCAAAGCTGACAAGAATTAATCCATATTTTGATTTAGTGTAATTTATCAAATTAACCTTACAACCTTACTACTTTTTGTAAAAATGCTTTTTTGGCGTTTAAACATAGCTTTTATGGTTGTAAGATAGGTTTATAGACTTACAACTTTGCTTACTACCTTACTACCCTTCTATTTTCTTCTTCAAAATGTTAATTCGCTTCATGCTAATTTATACTGTTGATGAACTCATGCCATTCCTCAAAATTTAGTAAATTGCAGAATCTACTTTTCTATGGCGATGGGGAAGATAACCGATTGAATTAATTTGATGCAAGAAAAAGATTTACAGATTTTATTGGAAGAACTCCTCCAACAGAATGGGGAACAAACTTGGTTAGAGTTCAAAAGTAATGTTGCTCCTCAACGAGCAAGTATTACACCCGAAGGCATTGGTGAGTATATCTCGGCTTTGGCTAATGGTGCAACTATCAGTAATCAAGATTTTGGGTATTTGATTCTGGGTATTGAAGACCAAACTAAGAATATCATCGGTACGAATTTCAAACCCTCTACTCATAAAATTGGCAATCAAGATTTTGAGCTTTGGCTACGTTTGTTTGTTTCTCCCAAAATCAATTTCGAGATTTTTGAATTTGATTATCAGCTAAATCATCTTGTTATTTTTCGTATTCCTGCGGCAAAAGGCGAGCCTGTAAGTTTCCAGAAAAAGTATTTTATCAGAATCAATAGTCAGAAGACAGACTTATTGAATTACCCTGCCTACGTCCGTCAGATTTATAATTCTTTGGACGATTGGTCGGCTAAAACGATTGACTCAGCTACTATCGCAGATTTGGATGAAACTGCTTTAACGGTGGCAAGAGCCAAATTTAAGGAGAAGAATACCCAAGAAATTTTCTATTCAGAAATTGATAATTGGGATACTTCCGTATTTTTGGATAAAGCCAAAATCACAATTCATGGCAAAATTACCAATACTGCGATTTTGCTGTTGGGTAAGCCCGAAGCGGTACATTTAATCTCTCCCTCCATTGCCGAAATCACTTGGAAATTAGACACAGAGGAAAAAGCATACGAGCATTTTGGAACACCTCTTCTTTTGAATACAACCAAGGTTTTACAGAAAATCAGAAACTATCAATACAAGTTTTTCCCAAATAACGAACTCCTTTCCATTACGGTCAATAAATATGAAACACGGGTAGTTTTAGAAGCTATGCACAACGCCATCGCACACCAAGACTATGCCTTAAACGCTCGAATAATTGTTACTGAAAAGACCGATAAATTGATTTTTAGTAACATTGGAGGCTTTTACTCAGGCACACCCGAAGAGTATTTCTATGGAGAGAAAACGCCAGAACGTTACCGCAATCCTTGGTTAGTAAAGGCAATGGTTAATTTGGGTATGATTGACACGATGGGCTATGGAATTTATACAATGCTTTTGGAACAGAGGAAACGCTTTTTCCCCTTACCAGACTATCATCTTTCAGACTCCAATAGAGTAGTTTTAGAGATTTATGGGCATGAGATAGATACGAATTATTCTAAGTTATTGATGGAACACAAAGACCTGAAATTAGAATCAGTTATTTTGTTGGATAGAGTACAAAAGAAGCTCTCAATCAGTAAAGAAGCCGCCGATATATTGCGTAAACAAAAGCTAATTGAGGGTAGAACGCCCAATTATTTTGTGTCGGCAAGTATTGCCCAAGCAACGGGACAAAAAGCAAGTTATTCAAAGAATAAGGCATTTGAGAAAACCTATTATTTAGACTTAATCATCAAATCTATAACTGAACACGGATTTTTAGAACGCTCAGATGTTGATGAATTACTTTGGAATAAACTTCCTGATTGGATGGATGACAAGCAGCGAAAATCGAAAATCACTAATCTCTTGACAGAATTACGCAAGGGTAATAAGGTGAAAAATGAAGGCAACGATACAAAATCAAAATGGGTTCTTGCCTAAATTTTAAAAGAGATTTAAAAGAGATTTAAAAGTAAATTAAAAGAGAATATTGTATAAATATCTGATTATTAAATACTTACACTATATTTCCCTTATAAATTTATAAGAGAAATATAAGTAAACTCTTTTAAATTTATAAGAGCTTTTAATAAGAATCTTAATTTTCCACCTCTTTCAAAACCATGTCAGAGGTTGAACGAAATCTATCATTTTGGAGGATTCTATCAAAAATGGAGATGGCTTTGAGTAAGTATAGATGATTTTTTTCTGCATCTTCATCAAATAAAACGTTGTAGGCACTTAGCAAAACTTGGATTACTTCCTTGTCGTAGTAATTTCCTTCTCTAATATCAGGCTCTTGGTATTTATCAAAATGTTCGATTAGCTCTAAACAGTCTATCGGATGTTTTTTTACACCCGCTAAGATATATTCATAGTAATACCGTGATACGTGCTTTTTTGTACTTGATACCGCATATTTTTTTATTGATGGTAAGAGCAAATCAAATTTTTGTTTAGGGAGAAACAAAAAAGAACGTTCATAAGCATCCACTACATCTTTACTGTTCTCAACCATAAACATCTCGAATATCTGAACAGATTTGTCCCAGTATTTTGGCTCACAATCTTTAAGAACTTTAACAGAGGCATTAATTAGTTCAGCTTTTACTTTACTTTTATCGTTTGCCATAGAAATAAAAATTGGATATGCCTTTTCATTGCCATTTATCCAATTGTAGCATAGAGCCTTAGCAATTTGGGGTAATTCATCTGGATATAAAAGGGCATTTTGATAAAAATCTTGTAGCCCTTCAAAATGTGTCCGATTAAGATATTGAACTACATCTACTGCATATTTGAATAATTCGGGGTGAACTTCATTAGTCAGTTTTATGAAGATTTCAAATACTTTTTCTTTATCAACTTTCAACCAATATTTTAATTTAAGCATTATTGGTATTTTAAAAATAGAGATAGAATCGTTAGCTATTTGTTCAAGTGTTTCAAAGATTTTTGAGTGAAATTTAGGTAAATCGTAACAATCCATAATATACCATATTGCACTTCCTGTTATTGAATTTATGCTCTTATCAATAATTCGTTGCCCTTTATAGTCATTTAGACTTTCATCTTTATTCTCTAAAACATTTCTGCACAAAAACGAAATAATATTATCATCAATAGCTTTTTGATGTATCAGGTAGTTTATTATCCGATGAAGTTGTCTAACTTTTGAACTATCATTACTGAGCTTTTTAATTACCTGATTTACAATATTACAAACAACTTCTGCTTCGTATTCAGCTTCAACAAGTCCTTCAATTCCCGCTAAAATGTATTCCTCTTTCACTCTCCAATCTTTCACCAATTTTGTTATTAGTGGTAGAAAGAAATCGGCTCTTAATTTTACTTCGGCAGTAAATTTCCTATAATGTTCAAGTAGCGAACCACGTTTGGAATCAAAGAAATGTTCATCGCTATCTATTTCTAAAAAAGTTTGTTCCCATTGCTCCAAAGTCATTTTATCATAGACTTTTGGGGAATATGGAGCAGGAACTGCACTGAATACACTCTTTTGAGGAGCTTCATTTTCAATATCAGAATGTTTTCTTCTAAGTTCTTGATATTCTTTTTTGAGTTTTGGTTTCCTTAAAACTTCTTCAATAGGAATTGAGAGCAGATGTATTAGTTTCTTCCGACCATAACCTTGTAAATAATGTCTTTTTGTATCTCCATCTTGGTAACACTTTAAATAAAAGGTATCTTTTGTACTTAAAATAAAATCATCTATTTGATTTTGTTCTTTCTCTGAAAAATTAGAATAACTCATATTTATAAGCTCTCGGACATAATATGAGTAATCAACAGATAATTCAAAGCCCTTATTTTTCCCAAAATTATTGATACATTCAAAACACTCTTTGGGATATTGTTCTGAGTTTTCAATCAGAGATTTAACTAAAAAACGTTGAATGATGATAAAAGGGTTATCAAGATTAGCATAGAAAAATTCCCTAAAAGCCTCAGAATCTTCTTTTGCCATTTTCTTGATATTATTCATCACAATACCATAAAAAGTTTCGTGATGTTCATCCCCTTCAACAGAATCCGTAATCGTATCACTTATTCCGTAATCTCCCATTAGCATAGACTCTTCATCATCTGAATCTCGAATAAGGTTATACTTTGTTTCCTCAGCTATCTGTTTGATTAAATTTATTGCAAAGACAAGTGTCTTTGCAAAGGCTTTTTCAAATAGAAGTGCTAATAGTTTTCCCTCAGAATATTCAAGCTCAATACCAGCTTGTCTAAACCCTTCTTTACTAAGTTTTTTAAACTTAATTTGGGTTAATACCCAGTCTGGTTGGTCATTTACTGCATTTTCTAATACATGACAATACCAATGATTATCGTCTTCGTGTCGTTTGAAATATTTTTCAAATAATTCAGTAGCAATTGGATTAGTCCACGTTTTTAAATCCATTAAGACCTCCGTAACTACTCGTGCTTTACCCTCAAAATCTGATAACTCATTGGCAATATATTCCAAGATTATATCTGTATTGTTGGACAAAAACCTGCATAGAATCAATCTGCAAAGGAATATTTCTCTATTTTTATCAGTATCATACAGGCGAACATCGGGGTTTAGTAAATCATTGAAAATATCTTCGTCAATCAAAAATGATAGCCAATCTGGACTACTAACGGATTCTAAAAATACCTTTTTGAAAGTTGGAGAAGTCAAAATTTTATCTCTAACAAATGTTTTTTCTTTTGGTGAAAGCTCAGTCAAAAAGCAAATGTTAGTTATCAATAAATGCTTGATATGAAATGAAAATTCATCTGAAAATAAGACTTCATTTAGTAATCTAAGGTACTCTTTTGGATTATCGCCCCGTGTGAAATCAAATAGCATTTTAACCACAGCTCTAATCTTCAAACCCTGATGATTTTCTTGGATATATTCCAAGATGGAATTGCCTTTATGGACAAATGATTTGGCAAACGTAAAATCGTAAAAAGTTTGATGGAAGAATTGGATGTAATCTTTTTTGAGTGTTAAAATACCTTCGCTAACCAAGTATTTCAGCTCATTTTTGTACTTGATTAGGAAAGGTTCTGCAGCCACAATAATTCGCTCCTGAGCATACATTTTTTCAGCAATTTCATAGACAAGAGTTATGCAATTAGCGGAAGAGATTTTATTGTTGATAATGCGTTGTTTGAATAATTCTTGCTGTAAATCCTGACGAGTTGCCAAGCGATTCAAATCCAAGGTATCATTCAAAATCCTACAAAAAAGGTCAAGATTCGAGGCATTTTTCAAAAGCTGTTTTAATGGCTCAGACAAGTTCTGAATGTTCAAACTCTTCTTTTGAAGCACTTTTTCTATTTGTTCAATGCTTAAATCTCCTACCTTTACCTTTTCCGCTTTTCGAGATATATCAATTAAATCAGCATCTTCTTGTAGGTCAAATGCTCTGACAGAAATTATGATACGAACTTTGGGAATAGTCAGAAGGGTACTGATGAGCGTCCGAAAGGTATTGATGGGTTCTCTTCTATTTGATTGTGTTTGGGATAAAGCATCTATTTGGTCAATAAGCACCACCACTTTATCTGAACCGTTCATTAAAAGGCTTTGGATTTCATGGTCTAATGAATCTTTCAGATTAAGTTGAGCTTCTAAATCTTTGATGGTCATAGGTGCGTATTTGTCAGACTTAATGGCAATTACGGAGATTTCTGTATCCATCAAATAACAAACTAAATCCTTCATAATGACACTTTTACCTACTCCTGCACCACCGACCAAAAGCAAAGAATTATTCTTTTCTTTATCCGATAAATCGCTATTTATCCATGTTAAAATTTGTTGGGTTTCAGTACGCTCAATATGTGAGCCTTCCATGTTATCAAACTCATTCGATAACTCGCTAACGGGTGCAGAAGCAATTTTGAAATCCTGTAAAATCGTAGCGGTAGATAGTTGGTTTTGCTTCTTTGGCTCTCGAATTGCTCGGATAATTTCCTCTTTTTGATTATTTGATTCTTGTAACCAAGATTCTTTATCAATTGCAATCCTCTCTTTCCAGAATTGTTCAATTACCGTATGACCATAACTTTTAGCAAGGTAAAAGTCTAATTCAGAGGCAGTTACTGGTTCAATTTTCATTAAACCTAATAGATTTTTTAGTTTCACTTCAACGTTTTTGAAGGTCAAATTTGCATTTGTGAACGTTTTATATTTCAGGACGGCTGTCGTCCATTTTTCTAAATTAGGTTCAATGATAATTCGTTCTCCAAAGTTTTCAACAAACGGACGGACATCCTTAGCAAAACCTCTGTATGCAGCCAAGAAATAACGGTAAGATTTTAAATCGGTAAGAAGATGTTTAAAAATTATATTTGGTAAAATTCAGTTTCTATTTAGGATTATTTGGCAATTGGTGAGCAATATCCAAGCTTCGGCAGAATTTGCG
>JALONS010000166.1 GCA_025454855.1 Arcicella sp. | reverse complement strand
TTTACGGTGATGTCGGCGGATGTGTTGGAAAAATACAAAGACCAGTACCAAAATGTGTACGAAAAAGGAGCGTTAATTGGCTTGTGTTTGGATGTGCGTTTACGTCAGTTATCGGGTGGAAAATACGGTACACAAAATTTAATGCGTGATTTATCTAAATATTATGGTAAAGAAAAATCATTCAACGACGAAGAGTTATTTGATAAGATTGCAGAGGTGACAAAATTGCCCGAAATACGTCAGTTTTTTGCTAAATATGTAGAAGGTAAAGAGCCGTTACCTATCCAAGAAACGTTAAAAAGCGTGGGGATTGATTACTTGAAAAGTCGCAAGAAAAAAGAAAAAACATTGGGTTTTTCAGTATATAATTTAGGCATAAATCCAGAGACAAAAGGAATTTTTATCATTGATGAAGACGGAGTGGACGAATTAGGAAAGAAATTGGGTTTCAAAGCAGGAGATGAATTAGTAACCCTAAACGGACAAAAATTAGATTTAACAACTTTCCGTACCACCCGCTCTGAGTTTATGGCGAATGCCAAAGAAGGCGATGAAATGAATTACGTGGTAATGCGTAAAGACGGTGATAAAAAAGTGGAAACGAAACTTTCGGGTAAATTATTCATTCCAGAAGTAGAAGAAAAAAATATTCTTACGCCCATCGACAATCCAACGGAGGAGCAAATCAAACTACAAACGGCGTGGTTAGTGCCTTCGGCAAATTAGGAATATCAGCACTATGGTATCAGTGATTAGAAAAATATTTTTGAGTGTAAAAATTACTTGGGCAAAGATGGGTATCGTCTTTGCCCAAGTAATTTTTGGTTTATTGAGTGCCTGTACTCCGCAGAACGATTGTGGCTGTGTGGCTCCGCCCGAAACGGGCGTTTCTTTTTTCTATCCAATGATAGGGCAATCGGTGATTTATGACGTAGAAGAAATCCAGTACACGCTTACGGGTATCAATACTGCTAAAACGTATCAATTTAAGGAAACGGCGAATTCATTTTTTACAGATTCGGATGGAAAAGAAGCTATAAAAATAGACCGTTATCGCCGTGAAAATGAAGCTCAAAAATGGGTAATTGATTCTGTTTACAAAGCCAAGCGGGAAATCGATAAAGCTCTTAAAACGGAAAATAATCAGACTTTCGTAAAAATGATTTTTCCGATGAAAGAAGGACTGAAATGGGATGGTAATTTGTATAATTCGCTCGGAAACGACACCTATGAGATGAAAAAAGTGAATAAAGCCTTCCAAACCAACGGACAAAATTTCCCGAATACCCTCAGTGTAATACAGCAAAATGATTCTACTTTGGTAGATTTGAAAAGGAGAGTAGAAGTATATGCCGAAGGGATAGGTCTAATTTATCAAGAGAAAACTTTTCTGTCGTATTGTAACAATGGTGATTGTTTGGGGAAAGGCAAAATTGATTTTGGTACTAAATATGTACTAAAATTTAAACGTAAGGAATAAATAAAATCGTTACCATTTACTCATTATTTGTATAAATCCTTGATAATGAGCCGTATTTTGTTGAATTTGGATTTAGTATATTTCAATCCACATAAACCCAACAAAATATGGAAACCAATACCCTTCCACTCGAAAAAGAATTAGAACCCATCTTTACCAAGCAACTCCCCTCATTTCCTGATAATATCAAGGATTTATTTGTGAAAATTGCTCCATTCTTAGCTATTATTGGTGTAGTATTTGGTGTTTTAGGCGTTGGGATAACTGCCTTATTATCGCCATTTGCTTGGTTTTCAGGTAGTCTTATTTATGGTATCGGAATGATTTTTTTATTGATAATGGTTGTTTTAGAAGCCCTATCCATTACTCCATTATTTGCTCAAAAGATGCAAGGTTGGCGATATATGTACTATGCCCAATTCGTGAGTGTCATTTACAATTTATGTATGGGTAGTTGGATTAGTGGAATTATTGGAGCATTTATCGGTTTTTGGATATTATTCCAGATTAAAGAAAAGTATTCATAATTTCGATATTCGTTTTTCGATGTTTGATGTTCGGGTTCTTTTCGTGCCTCGAACATCGAATATCTAAAAACGAACATCGTTAGGAAGCTGCTTTTTTAGCGGGAAAATACGAAGCGATAAGCGTGATAATAACCACTACCAAAGCCGTAAAGAAAAAATCCCAAAATTGCATTTTTACGGGATAAGCATCAATCAATGCTCCTACTATTCCCATCGAAACCAATCCGTAAGTTTGTTGTAACCAGCAAAGAGTGAAGCCTAAAGTGAGTCCAACAATCGCCCCAGAAAAGGCTACAATTGCTCCTTCTGATAAAAATATTTTCTGTATCATTCTTGTATTTGCTCCGATGGCATACAACGTTTTTACATCTTCTTTTTTCTCAATCGCTAACATTGAAAGTGAAAAGAAAATATTAAAACTGGCAATGCCAATAATAAAAGTGAGTGTCAGGAAAACAAAGAGTTTTTCTATTTTAATGGCTCTCAATAAACTGGCGTGTTGTTCATCTTGATTTTGTACGATAAATGCTTCTCCTAAAGTTTCTTTGATACTTTTCTGAATTTTAGAAATCTGCTCATTATCAAATACTTGTATCTCTAAAGATGTCCGCTCGTTGGCGTAATCAAAAAGATTTTGGGCAAATGTCAGTGGAGCAAAAATATAATTGTCATCGTACTGCTGCTCAATCGAAAATACCCCTGCTGGTATCAGGCTCATTTTATTGAAGGCATCGCTGGCAGTAAAATCAAGCGTTTTGGCATTGGTATTTCTTGGATACCATACTTCAAGTGGCGTAAAAAAAGCATCCACATCCACTCCCAGTGTAATGGCTACTCCAGACCCCACAATGGCGTGGCTTATTCCGTTCTCTTTGAGTTTTAGTTTTCCATCTATGAGCGTTTTTTGGAGTCTGTCTTGTTTGAGAAAATTATCATCTACTCCTTTCAGATTAACCACCATCTGAGCATCTCGGTAGCGTATTAAAACATTTTCTTCAATAACTTGATTGATACTTTTAATGCCTTCAATTTTCCGTAGTTTTGCTAAAAGTTGTGGAGGACAGTCAAACCTCTTTCCTTGGGCGGGACTAATTTTCAAGTCGGCATCGAAACTTTTGAATAAACCTCTCTGGAATTCCTCTAAACCATTAAAAACTGACAAAACTACTACCAGTGCCATCGTGCCAACGCCTACGCCCAGCATTGAAATAATAGAAATTAAAGAAATAAAAGAAGTCTTTTTACGGGCGAAAAAATACCTTTTGGCTATATAAAATGGAAAATTCATGTTCAGGATAAAATCGGTGGGGTAATCACGATAACCGTAAATTTAAGGATAAACTTACATTCTTACTGCAATATTACTGTTTGAATAAAATCTAATCAAAAATTAATGAGACTGGTATGATTTTTTAGTGTATTTTGTTGTTAAATAATTAGGCTCTTATCAGTCTAATTAACTACAAAACATGACAAAAAGGTAAGAAATATGCCTTTATTTCGTTTCGTTTTAAAATACAAGGTAACAACAATTAAAACCAACAAATAACATCAAAATATGAAAAAAATCTTTTTTTTAGCCGCCTCTATTGCTATGATGTCGTCGTGCGTGAGCAAGAAAAAATTAGCCGAATCACAAGCGGAATACTCGGCGTTCAAGGCAAGTTCTGAAAATACTTTGGCGAAGGCTCGGACAGAATTACGGGATTGTGAAACATCTAAAATTGCTTTAGAATCAGACTTAAAAAGTAAATCGGGAGATATTGAATCCAAAGCCAAACAAATTAAAGCCTTAGAAGACCAAATTGAGTATTTGAAAAAGACCAATACCAACTTATTGGATAGAATGTCTGACCTTTCAATTGTTAGTAAAGCAGGAGCTGAGAGCATCAAGAAATCGTTGGAAACCCTCAACGACCAAAGTAAGTACATCAAAGATTTGAACTCATCCGTACAGCGGAAAGATTCATTGAATTTAGCTTTGGTAATGACCTTAAAGCGTTCATTGTCAGATATTAATGATGATGATGTAACCGTAGAAGTAAAGAAGGGAGTTGTGTATATTTCTATTTCGGATAAAATGTTGTTCCAGTCGGGTAGTGCTTTGATTAATCAACGGGCGGAGGTAGTGTTAGAGAAAGTTTCTAAGGTGGTAAACGACCACAAAGAGTTGGATATTTTGGTGGAAGGACATACTGATAATGTACCCATTTCTACGGGATGTATTGCCGATAACTGGGACTTGTCAGCCAAGCGTGCTACGTCAGTGGTGAGATTATTACAGACTAAATTTGGCGTTGCTCCTGAGCGTATGACTGCGGGTGGACGTTCTGAATACGTACCAAAAGAAGCTAATGCGACCGATGCTGGACGTAAGCTGAATCGTAGAACAGAAATCATCGTAACGCCTAAACTCGACCAGTTCTTCCAGATGTTAGCGAACGGACAAAAATAGAAAAGGAGTGATTTAATGATTGTATTTAACCCATCAGCATGGACAGGTTTTACGATAAAACTTATCCGTGCTGATTTTTTATGACTGCATAGTACGTGAAAATACTTAGAGATTTTTAAAAATTGCACGGTTTTTGATAGAATAACGGTAGCCAACCGCTAACAAAACTCAAAATTGCTATTTGAGTATAACCCATTAAAAATCAGTAATTTATGAATAGGTTTATTGTACTTGCTTTGTTTGCTGTCACGGTGTCTTCTTGTGTAAGTAAGAAGAAATACGTGGAAATGCAGGATGAATACTCAAATTTTAAAATAAGTTCTCGTAATAATTTAACGAAAGCTAAAACCGATATAAAGGAACGAGATAAACAAATTTCTACTTTTGAAACCAATGTGAAGTCGAAAGATAGAGAATTAGAAATTAGAGCGAAACACATCAAAAATTTAGAAGAAAACCAATACCAAACTTTTAGACCGCATGACCGACCTCACGATGGTGAGTAAAGCGGGGGCTGAAAGTATCAAAAAATCATTAGAAACCCTCAATGAGCAAAGCCAGTACATTGAAAATATCAATTCAACCATTCAGCGAAAAGATTCTTTGAATATGTCTTTCATGGTATCGTTGAAACGAACGCTTAATGATTTTTCCGAAGAAGATTTATCCATAAAAGTTCGGAAAGGATTAGTTTATATTTCAGTTTCGGATAAAATCATATTTCCTTCCGCCAACGCTAATGTAAGCCAAAGAGGCGAATCAATCATTGAAAAAATTGGTAAAGCTCTCAACGAACACCGTGATTTAGATATTTTGGTAGAAGCACATACCGATACCGCCCCTGTTTCGGCAGATTGCATGAAAGATAATTGGGATTTGAGTGCCAAAAGAGCCACGGCAGTAGTGAGGCTATTGCAAACCCGATTTGGCGTATCGCCCGATAGAATGTTTGCTGGTGGACGCTCAGAGTATTCACCCAAAGAATACACCGCAGCGTTAGACGCTAATCGCAAGCAAAACCGTAGAACTGAGATTATGGTTATGCCTCGTCTCGACCAATTCTTTCAGTCATTGGTAAATGGGCAGGTGAAGTAGATGATTTAGGTGAAAGTATTAAGTCCGAAGTATTAAGTCCCAAGTATCCAGTAGTTGTTTTGAATTTTCAAGAAAATTCAAAACAACTATCTGGTTTTAAGGTGTTCGTCCTTCAATCTCTTTCCTTGAATACTATACTCCACTCAATACTTCGGACTTAATACTCAATACTTCGGACTTAATACATAATACTCAATACTTCGGACTCAATACTCAATCTCCCCTTTATTTATCTCCTAAAATAATCGGGGCATTGCCTTTTCCACTCATGATAATAACTTTGGTATTGGGTGACGTGGCAATTTCTTTTTGAGCCTTAATCGCTTCATATTGTAATTGTTTATCACTCAGTCCAGTAGAAAGAATTTTTTGATAATCTGCAATCCCTTGTGCTTCTACTCGTTTACGTTCTGCTTCTTGTTTTTCTTTCTGTAAAACAAACTGCATTTTCTGAGCTTCTTGTTCTGCATTGATTTTCGACTCAATCGTTGCTTTTACTGAAGTTGGCAGAGAGATATTTCTAACCAAAAGTTGCTCCAATAGCAATCCTCTCGAACGAAAATCTTTTTCAATGGATTTGAAAATTCTATTTTGAAATTCATCTCTTTTACTCGAATACAGAGCTACGGCATCGTAATAAACGGCATTATCTCTGATTTTGGTACGGGTAATCGGTCTCACGATTTTATCTTGATAATTAACCCCAATTTCTCTCAAAATTTTGGGAGCTTCAGTGGGAATCACTCGATATAAAACCGTAAGGTCAATTACTACTTCGAGTCCGTCTGCCGTTAAAACCCTAATGGCATCATCACCCTCCTTACTACCTTCATCATGTACTGCCGACATCGTATAGTTTTGAGTTTTTATATCAAAAGTTTCAATGGCAGCTAATGGATTTACAAAGTTGAGTCCACTTGAAAGCGTACTTTGCCCTACATTACCAAATAGCGACTGTACACCAACTTCACCCGCATTAATTTGTTTCACACCCGAAGAAAACAAACCTAATACGATGAAAATAATTCCTACCACTTTTACAGGGCGAGAAAAACGAGCTATCGTCAAAGACGGCGTATTGATAGCAAAACCAGCCATGAGTGCTACAATACCTAAGAAAATTAAGAACATTGTTTTATTGGTTTATTTATGTAAGAAGTTTTGGTTTTAGGTTTTGCAAAACAAAACCGCATCAAATATTCACTACTTGATGCGGTTTTATTCTGAAATAGTATGAATGGCTTGTTCTAAGGATTAGCCCTTATGAATTCAGGATTAATTATAATCTTCTACGAAAAACAGATATTTTTAACACACTAACAATCACATGGAAAAGGCAAAAAAGATTGAAAATTTCGTAGTTAGCCTGTTTCTTTTTGTCATTTATTTAGGAGGAAAAAGTGTTTTGGAGTCTAATGTAAATAAAGTTTTCATTTGGAACTCAATACAAAGAAAAACAACTTACTTAAATCCCAAATCCTAAATGGCAATACCTAATCTTTGATAGATAAAGCTCATCAGCCATGCAGGTCCAATCATTAAAAATTGTAAGTCCTTTAGAAAAGAAGGTTTTTTGCCTTCCACTTTATGCCCCCAGAATTGACCAATCCAAGCCAATACAAAAATAGTAGTACAAACTTGCCAAAGCGGAGCAAACCCCGATAATTCAATAAGATGGCAAATGTAAATACAAAGCGAAGCAAAAAGTAAAAGTCCAACCGAAAGCGATTTAGACAAAGAAAAATAGTAAATAAGCGTTAGGGCTAACACTACCAAAGCAACGTTGCCTTCCATACTGCCAATACTAAAAAAGGGTAATTTTATACTAAAAAGAAGACCAACAACACTGAAGAAGATAAGAGGAACACATATCCAATGTACTGTTTTGTTGGTGGGGTTTTGATGGCTCTCACCGTATTCGGCGAGCCACTGGTTGATTGTTTTCATGGTATTTAGTGATATTGTGGTAAAATAATACCAAAAATACAAAACTATCTTTGAAAAGTCAAATAATCATAATTGTCAAATTAGAGAAATAGCTCTTCTTACCATAGCGAAAACGATTAGCAGAAAGAGCATAGATAACTTACTAATAATCTACAAGATTTATTACCATCTTTATTGGGTGAGCAAAATAATTTAATGACTCAGTTAAAACTGATGCAGTGAATTGATTTCCCCTACTCTAAAATCTTGTATCTTCGTGGTAATATTTTCATCCAATAAATTTTATTAAAAGTGTTTATTGAACCTTATCATAATCAACATCAACAAAACGAAAAACGTACAGGTTGGATAGAAGTCGTGTGTGGCTCAATGTTCTCTGGTAAAACCGAAGAACTAATCAGGCGACTCAATAGGGCTAAAATAGCTAAACAAAAAGTAGAAATTTTTAAGCCTGCTCTTGATACTCGCTACCACGAAGCCGATATTGTATCTCATAATTCCTTATCTATTCGTTCTACTCCTATACAGGCATCACAAGAAATTTTGTTATTGTCGGGAGACTGTGATGTGGTTGGAATTGATGAAGTTCAATTTTTTGATTCTGAAATAGTAGAAGTTGCCAACAAATTGGCAAATACAGGAAAAAGAGTAATTGTGGCAGGCTTGGATATGGATTTTCAAGGCAAACCCTTTGGTTCAATGCCCGCCCTGATGTCTATTGCCGAGTACATCACCAAAGTACACGCTGTATGCGTAGTATGTGGCGATGTTGCCAATTATTCGTATCGTAAAACGGCTGCTAAAGAACAAGTGTTACTGGGAGAAACGGATAGTTACGAAGCCAGATGCAGAAAGTGCTTTCAATTATAGTACACTCAACCGATTTGGATTAGCAAAAGAAAAACTGTACAAGTTGCTGATTTTCAAAAAAATATCCATTTTCTTTTTCGCAAATCGCTTATTAAATATAAAATATTCACTTCGGAAAATTCACCGTATGAACTTACCTATTCATCCCAAAATTGTTTATACTATTTTCCTGATATGGGTAAATACTTGGTGTTCGGTAGCTCAAATCGGAACGTGGCGAACGCATTTTAACTATCTGAACGCCAAAGATGTAGCCATCGTTGGTAATAAAATTTATTGTGCTACGGAAAATGGTTTTTTCTATTATGATGCTTCCGAAAAACAAACCATTAAACTATCTAAAATAGATGGATTTACGGAAACAGGTATCACAAAAATAGCTTATCATGGTTCTTCCAAAACTCTTCTGATTGCTTATCAAACGGGTAATATTGATTTATTACAAGTCAATGATAAAGGCGAACCACTCAAGGTTATTAATGTATCACTGCTAAAAGATGCCACCGCCATACAAGCCAGTAAACAAGTCAATCACATTCAGTTTAAGGATAAAATAGCCTACTTAGCTTTTGATTTTGGCTTGGTGCTTCTGGATATGGAAAGGCAGGATATTCGAGAAACGTACCAAAACTTGGGTAATAATGGTACTCCGATAAATATTTACAAAACCGTTTTTACATCGGATAGCGTTTATATTACTACTTCTCAGGGTATCAGAGCCGCTAAATTTGCTAATAATATTAACTTACAATTCTTCGGAAACTGGAAAACACTCATTGACAAAAACTTCTCTATCAGTAATTTTCAAAATGGAATCGTACTGGCTTCTGACGTAGGTGAAATATTTACGTATCAGAATGGGAAATATAATAATTTTATTAAATTTTCAGAAAAAATTGAAAATATCGAAATTATTAATAATCAAGAATATCTTATAAAAACTTTTAATTCTATAAATATTTTAAATATCAATAATTTTAGAATAAATAAAATTATTGAAAATAAAATTAATCAGCCCAAAGCCGTAAAAATTGATGCACAAGGTAAATATTGGATAGCAGACTATAAAAACGGCTTGTTAAGCAACAGCGAAGGACTTTATAAAACTTTTAGCCCAAGTAGTACCGATACTTTATACCAAACCCGCCGAGATTCAGTAGTAATTGATTTAGATGGCAACCGATGGAGTAGGGCAGGGGCATTCGGAGGAATTCTTGTAGAAAATACCAAAAAACAACGCCAGTTTATATCTACTGGAGCAGGGCAGGGGAATCTCCCCAGCAATAATGTGAAAACGTTGGCATTAGACCGTGACGGACAAATGTGGGTAGGAACAGACCGAGGTGTAGTAGTTTTTGATAACCCAGCGGCTGTTTTTAGTGGTAGAAACTTTGATGCTTATACGCCCGTATTTGAGCGTAGGAGGCTCTTGGGCAACGAAACCGTTACTTCAATAGCCGTTGATGGTGGTAATAGAAAGTGGATGGGAACACTCAACGGAATCTTTCTTTTTAATTCAGACGGGACAGAACTAATCAGTAATTTCACTGAAAAAAATGCACCTTTGCCCAGTAACGTTATCAATTATATCACGGCTGAATCTAATACGGGAGAGGTTTATATCCGTACCCCGAAAGGAATGGTATCTTACCGTGGAACGGCAACCGAAGGAAGTTTACAACAAGATGAAAATGCCGTAAAAGTATTCCCAAACCCTGTCAGACCAGATTTTGAGGGACAGATTGGGATTGAAGGTTTGGTAGAAAATGCTTTTGTGAAAATTACGGATGCAGCGGGAAATCTGGTTTATGAAACCCGTGCCAATGGCGGTACTGCCGTTTGGAATGGAAAAACACTGGCAGGTGGACGTGTAGAAACGGGTATTTATTTAATTTTTAGTGCAAACGCCAAAGGAGAAGAAACTTTAGTGAGCCGTTTAGCAGTGGTAAAATGATGGAGCAAAAAATTAGCCATATTTTTTCTGGAAAAATCTGGCATACAGCTTTTAATAACGAACGTTGTGTATTAGAAATTAGAAACGAAGCAACTCGTCAGGTAAGTTTTTCAGCCCTTGATTTACAACAAGGCAAAGTATTATGGGAAAATTATCAACCTCTTAAATCGTGGTGGCTGGGATTGGTGGGGCTTTTCGACGAATATATCATCATTCATCAGTATTCTTCAGAACAAAAACCAGAGCCAGAAGGTGTTTTGGTAATAGATGTCAATTCGGGAACATTGGTATTAAACGTGGCAGACGTTTGTTTTCATCACTACGAAAATAATCAGCTTACGGTGGTTAAAAATTCCCTTTTTCAAACCATTCCGTTAGATGTGCAACGGCAATCTAATGATTCGGTAGTGGAAATAGGGAAAACGCTCCATGAAAGCGTTCAACATTATTCGGAGGCAAGTCCTTATTTCACAACAATTTTCAAATTTTTGTATCGTTTATTGGGCATTGAAGCCCAAAAAGCAGTAGATTATCTCGAAATAAGTAACAAGATTATAATTTCTTATTATATTTACAGAGAGAATTTATTTCATAATTACCTTTTGGTAACTAATCGAGAGCAAAAAATAATTTTGCACGAACATATAGCTACTACCGAAGGCATTGGAATAAATACTTTTACTGTGCAATCCGATACTTTGTTATATGTTAAAAATGAAAATGAATTCATCGGTTATGAGCTATAACCCCAAATCCGCCCTTAAAACTATCCTTGCTTGTACTTTATCTTCCGTTGCGTTTTCTTCCTTTGCTGTGGAAGTAGCAAAAGACTCCATCGGATTAAAGAGAGAAGGAGGTAAGTCGTTTGTGTTGTATAAAGTAGAACCTAAGCAAACGTTATTTTCTATCGTAAAACGTTACGGAAGTTCAGTGGCTGAATTTAAAGCGGCTAATCCCGGTGTTTCAGAGAGTGTACAGGTTGGACAGACTATCAAAATTCCTTACAAAGGTGTGATTGCCACAGTTCCCGTTACAAAACCTGCTCCCCCAGTCGTTACGCCAGCTCCTACTGAAAGCGTAAAAATGGTTTCGCACGTAGTGGAGTCGGGTCAGGGTTTGTATGCCGTAGCTACCAAATATAAAGTCACGATGGCGGATTTGCGTAAGTGGAATAATCTTACGTCAGACCAACTGACGGCGGGTCAGGTGCTTATTGTAGATGCCCGTGAGTACGAAAGAGCTAAAAAAGCAGGAGATTTACCCGCTAAGGGCGAAATAGTAAAAGTAGAAGATACTAATTTAGGAAGCGGCATTAGCAATCCCAAACCTACTGAACCTGCCGATACCGATACCAAAACTTCTTCAGAAACTTCTAAGACCTCTTCGGGATATAGAAAAACAATTGAAACAGGTTTGGCAGAATTAATTGATGTAGAAGATAAATCAGGTAAATATTTAGCGTTGCACCGCTCTGCTCCAATTGGTACATTGGTTAATGTAAAAAATTCATCAAACGGTCAAAGTATTTGGGTAAAAGTAGTTGGCAAAATGCCAGATATTGGTAGCGACAAAGTAATCATCAAACTTTCGCCAAGAGCTTTTGAAAAATTGAACCCTTCAGACAAAAGAATCAGAGCTGAAATTAGTTATATGACTCCTTAGTACAGAGAGTAATTAATAGAGAATAGTTGAACAAAATTTGGTAATCAAATGTTGAACTAATACGGTTCGAAAGCGAACTATTCTCTATTAATTATCAATTATTCACTTAGAAAATGCCACGCCCCAAAAGACAGATAACCTTCGGACACATCGTTTTCAATGTCCTCTACACGCTGGCTTTTCCTGCCATCGCTACTTTTGCATTTCTTTACACCGTGTTAGTTTGGATTTTTTCAATTCCCTCAAAAATTATCGCCTTCATTGCTTCGAAAATCAAATAATTTGATATTCGCTGTTAAGCATTAACGACGACCCAAATACTCAAAACGCACATGACTTCTTACGTGGCTGATTTATTAGAGCAGAAATACCTTCAATATAACCAGCCTAATTTTATTTCTAACGACCCGATTAGTATTCCTCATCTGTTTACAAAAAAGCAAGATATTGAAATTATGGGTTTTTGGGCGGCAGTTTTGGCATGGGGACAACGCAAAACTATCATCAATAAATGTAAAGAATTGATTGAGCTGATGGACAATGCTCCCCACGATTTTGTAATGAATCATCAAGAGTCAGATTTAAAAGCATTCCTAAATTTCAAGCATAGAACTTTTAATGCCACTGATACGCTTTATTTTATTGCTTGGTTTAGGGCTTTTTATCAACAACATCAGAGTTTAGAAGAAGCCTTTTTGACAGAAAACTACTTGGAACAAACAGATACCAAACAGCACCTCATTAATTTCCATCATCGTTTTTTTAATTTAGAAGATTTTCCAGAGAGAACTCGCAAACACATTGCAACGCCCCTCAGAAATTCATCTTGCAAGCGAATCAATATGTTTTTGCGTTGGATGGTTCGACAAGATGATAAAGGCGTAGATTTTGGCATTTGGAAAACCTTGAAGCCCGTCCAATTAGTTTGCCCCTGCGATGTACACGTAGATAGAGTTGCAAGGATATTAGGCTTAATCAAACGACCCAAAACGGATTGGGTAACTGCCGTTGAGCTTACCGAAAGTTTAAAACAACTTGACCCCCAAGACCCAGTTAAATACGATTTTGCTCTGTTTGGTTTGGGAGTGGAGGGTGAAATGTAAATAAATGTAACATATGAAAATAGCAAAAGAAGCCTTTGGCCATTTAACAGAATACGTTTTGACCAATCCTGAAACGGGGGAGGCATTGTACATCTTACCTGAATTTGGTGGAATGATTCGGAAGATGACTTTGCAAAAAAATGGACATCTGCATCATGTAATTGATTGTGGTAATAGTACGGAGAAGATTTTATCGGGTATGGCATCTTACCCATCTGCTCATCTTTTTCCGTGGGGCAATCGGGTTAGAAATGGTAAATATTCCTTTCAGGGAGTTGATTATCAGTTGCCTATCAATGAAATTGGCTTGCATAATGCTATTCACGGATTGGTTAGTTTTACTCCATTTGAAGTAGTAGAACAAACGACTAACGACGTGGAAGCCATCCTTACGTTGAGACATACTTATTACGGAGGAACATTAGGCTATCCATTTCCTTTTGTGTTGGATATTACTCATATTTTTAGTGCAGACGAAGGGTTGGAAATTAATTATTCCATCAAAAATATTGGAACGAGTGATATGCCGATTGTTTTGGGGTGGCATCCATATTTTAGAATTGAAGGTGAAAAAGCAGATGATTGGCAGATGGATTTTCCTGCAGCGTACCAATATAAGGCTGATAACCAGATGATTTCTGGTGAGAAAGTGAAAGTGGATTTTTCAGGAGCGATTGATTTACGTGGGAAAACCTTAGACGCTGTATTTGCCATGAATTCTTCCAGTAAAATTATTTCAAAACTATATTCTCCCAAGAAAAATTTTATTCTTAACGTTTGGCAAGAAGGCATGAAAGGCGGTTTTACCTATACGGTTGTGTATATCCCGCCTGCCCGAGACTGTATCGCCATCGAACCCATGACAGGTAATACGGATGCCTATAATTCGGGTGATGGTTTGTTGGTTTTGGAGAGAGGAAAAACATTTGAAATTAGTTGTGGGGCGTATCTTTCTTAACCTCACAACTAATTTATGTAAAATGCTTATGAAACTGTGGCACGTCTAAACTAACTTGTTGATTTTCAGTTGTAAAGTTTAGTCATGCCACAGTTTGGTGCAAAATAATTTATATGGCTAAAGGCAACGTGAAATAGAATGTAAGTATCAAACCAAATACTACCTTTTGAATTATCCACTACCCATTTGGCTAAGGCTAATCCAACGCCCGTTCCTTCGGCTTTCGTAGAGAAATCAAGCATGAATATTTTACTGTGATTTTCCTTCAAAACACCAATACCATTATCGGTTACGCTAAAAGTAACGGCTTCGGTGTTAATCTCTACCTTAATATTAATGATAGGTCTGCGATGAGGAGGAACAGACTGAATGGCATTCATCAAAAGGTTATTGATGATATTGCCCGTCAGTTGGCGGTCGCCCCAAACCATTACGGCTTTGTTGGGTACTTCTTTCGAGATATTAATTTTCTTATTCTCTAAAAATAGATTCGCTACTTTATTGACCTCGTACACAAAATCAAAGACTTCTCGTTTGGGAATTGGTAATCGGGCAAAATCCGAAAAAGAATTGGCGATGTACGATAGGTTATCAATCTGACCCGTTAGTGATTCAATCTGGTCTTTGATTTGTGCGGTATCAATCGTTGCACCTCTGGAAAGTTTATGCTGTAATAACTGAAGCGACAACTTCATGGGCGTAAGCGGATTCTTGATTTCGTGTACCACTTGTTTTGCCATTTGTTGCCAAGCGGATTGTTTGGTAGTATCAGCCAAAGCTACTTTCGACTCCTCTAATTTTACCAACATTTCATTATAAGCCTTTATCAAAACTCCAATTTCATCATCCGACCGCCAGGTGAGTGGCTCGCTGGGTTTACTTAAATCCACTTTTCTTAACTTGTTGGTTATCAGTCTTAAAGGTACTGTTAGTACATTAGAAGCGAAGTAAGATAACAGTAATAACCCCAAAAATATGGTAGTAAAGGTATTCAGTAATGAGCCAATGACGGCACTCACTTCTTTTTCGTAAGCAGCTTTGGAATCATAAAAAGGAATATTGACTACACCCGCTAATTTTCCATCGTTAGACTTCATACCGATATAAGAACCCATAAAGTTGAGATTGCCCATCGTTTCGGGAATGATTGCTTTATGTTCTTGTTCTTCTATGATTCTGATGTAAGCGTCTGGGTTTAAGTACGTTGAGATGATGCCCGTTTCATAACTGAGTAATTTATTGGTAGCTAAAAGTCGTCCTGTAGTATCAAAGACACTCACGTATTTTTTGGTATTGGTAGAGATATTCTTCAGGGTATCCGTTAAAAATTGTTTACTCATTTTACCCTGTATAAATCTATCTACTGCGGGCAGAATACTGATACCTGCGTTTTCTGTTTGACTGATGTAAGATTGTTCTTGACTTTCAGACAACTTAGTACCGATGATACTCAGCGTAATACCAACTACCAAAATGAGTGGTAATAAGAAGGCAACATTCAGATAAATCTGGATTTTAGTGGCAAAATTGACGTTCAATTTAGAAAATCCATAACGTATAGCGTATATTAGAACGATGAAGATGATGGTGATTACCAAAATCAAAAACAAAAATGAGAAATTAGAGTAAATAGTAGCTAAACTGATTTTTTCGGAAGAAACCACAATTTTTCTTCCATTTTTATTGGTAATAGCCACGTGATTATAGCCATTATCAATGATGCCTTCTTCCGAAATTTGGTTGCCTTCTACTAAACTCAAAGGCATTTTTCGCTCGTAGTTGTAGCTCAATCCACCCGTTTTAATAATCTGTCCGTTTTCATAAACGGCATAGCTGTAATTACTGGCTTCTAATTGTTCTTCGCCACTGGTGGGCAAATCGGCAAGGGCAGCATCACGGGTGGCATCACTGCGTTTACGGAGGTCAATAATGACGAAACCAATCGCTTTTTTCTCATCATTCAACAGTGGAATAAAATCAATGTACTGTTTCTGATAGTTATTACTGGCATCATTTACAAAGAATAGATTGGCGTATTCGGTACGATATTTTGGCGTTTTATATTTCGTTTCAAAATCCTGAAAACTGAGGGCATCCGAAACATTATCCAACGATTTTCCATTGGCATCAAACGCCGAAACCTCCGTATCGTAATAATCAAAATAACTATCTAAGACTGTCCGACGAATATAATTTTGTACTTGTTCACGTGGTAAAAGAGCCGATTTTATCAAAACTCTCAGGGTAGAATCTTTACTAATATCAACGTTTGCTTTGCTCAGTTTGAATTCTCCGATTTCGTCATTTTCAGCTAAATATTTTTTGCCAAAAGCCTGTTTTTGAACAAAGTCTTTCCTAATAGCCTGATTATAAACGATGTAAGTTCCTAAGGAGGCTGAAATTAATGCCCCCAGAAAAAAGTAAATGGATGTTTGATAACGGAATGTGTAGAGGAATCTTGGAAACTTAGTCAATAATAAGACTGCCAAGTAAAAAGTATGGAGGAGAATTAAGAAAATGTTGGAGGCTTGTAAACTTAGAATGAAAATGCTCCACACAAAAAAACCAATTCCTAAAGCGATGTACGCCCAACGTACTTTGTGACGATTTAATTTTATTAATAAATTAGCCAGTAAATGAGTAGCCAAAAAATAGACAATTGCCATCATTACGAAGGCAATCAGCGAAGGTATTTTTAGCGAACGTTCAAAAAAATCAATGCTTAGGATAAGGTCTAATTGATATTCTGATTTTTCATAAATATTTTGAATCTGACGATAAAATCCTTGAAAAACGCTGAAACTAAGTATAACCACTCCTACGGAAACACATTTCTTAACGATTTCTGGTAGGTGTAACAACCAAAAATAACGTCTCATTTTGTAATAATAATTCACCAAGTAAATCAGTAAAATGATGATAATCAGCAGGTTAATGAGTAGGTCTCCGAGTGATGGTGTAACGAAAGTAGAATCATAAAATTTGGTATTGAACAAATCTGATTCGTAAAAAATGAACGGAATATTGTAGTAGAGCATAATGGCTCTGAACAACAGAAAATAACCCGTCAGTAATAAAAAAGCTCTGCCATAATGGTGTGTTTTGTTCAGAAACCAAATCCAAGCCAGTAAGTACATTACCAGAAAAAACATACTCAAGAGTCCGAGTAAAATTACATTAACAGGGATTGACTGGTTTTTAAGATTATCGGCAACAGAAGGCTTCACCGAAAACAGAAACTCTTTGGTTTCGGCGTACATATTCAAATGCGTAGCGGCTACGGGCGAAACGTCGATTTGTTGAGGGTCAGCAGTGAAAATATCAGGATTGTAGCCCGTTTTGAGATGATTACTTTCTGATTCGTACTGACGAAATAGTGTTACCAATGAGAACACCTCAAAGTTATCAGGAGTACCAATTACTAACCGTCGATTAACAACAAATTTACCTTCGGCAGTGGTAATGGTTTTTAGATTGTATTTTCCTTCAACTGTTTGATATTCAGGTACAAATCGGTGGTCTGACCAAAAAATCAAGTTGCCATTTCGGAAGATGTAATACGGATGAATAGTGGGGGTTTTGAGGTGTGAAAAGGTAGTATCTTTCGATTGTGAAACTAAGGTGACAACCTTCGCTAAATCTTCGTTTGAAGCCTTTATTTCATCTTTTACTTTGGTTTGAATATCGTACAAATATTTATCTTCGGTAGCACTTACGGGTCCTTTTTTGGTGATGACGAGCATCAATAATGCCAGCCCGAAAGTGGCAACAGCAAGGATGAGAAAGATATTTTTCTTCAAAAAAATTAGTTTTAGTAAGGAAGTAAATCGTTTTGACATTTAGGGTCTGGTTATATGTAATGACATTTAGACAAATTTCATACCATTTTATCCAATTAAAAATAGTATTGTGTTGAAAATCAGTCAATTAATTTATTTTCAAAAAATATTCCACGAGATTCTCCCATTCTTCTTCCAGTCCAACAGTAGGCATAGTAGTTTTGGCTCTTTTATACCAATAATTGGCATTCCAATTATCACCCTCTTTTCGATGCAAATAAGCGTGAAGGCGGTCGTATATTTGTACGCCTTCTTGGCTTTGGGCAATATTGTGGGCAGCTTCCCAATTGTTTTGGGCATCAAACCAGAGAGCTTGCACAATCTCGGATACTCCCGCAGGCGGCTCTGAAAGATGAAAAGTATTTTTAAATTCGATTAGCGTCATTTTTATTACGAAATTATGGATATTATCCTTAAATTTTGCCAAAATTGTATTGATATACGAAGCGAAAAGCATTTTGTTGAAAAACAAACTGGTAAGTTGTTAAAAACCAATAGCTTACGCCGTTTCTCTTTTGTAAATATCAATTGGTTAAGTGTACTTTAAATTGTGTTTACCAACAAAATGTATAAATTGCGGAAGTAACACATCCCATAAATCCAGATTACGATGAAAAAAACTTTTCTTTATCTTCCAGTTTTAGCTTTTATTTTATGTTCTTTTACGATTTTAGTAGAGCCTCCGATAGATTTTTATCAGGCTCAATTACGCTTTCCACGGGTACGAGAGGCACTCAAAACTAAAGGAAAATTAGTGGATGAAATGCTCATTTCAAAGGGAATTAGTACCTCCAATTTTGAGATTTTTTTCCGTGCTTTCAAAAATGAACAAAAACTTGAAATTTGGGCAAAAAATAAGAATGAAACCAGTTATAAATTATTGAAAATATACGATTTTTGTGCCACAACGGGCGTTTTGGGTCCTAAGCGTCGTTCGGGTGATAGACAAATGCCCGAAGGTTTTTATACCATTGATGCCTTCAATCCTACCAGTAACTATTATTTATCTTTCCGAGTGAGTTATCCCAATGCTTCGGATAAAAAGTTTGCCGACCCACTCAATCCTGGTGATAATATTTTTATTCATGGCTCGTGTATCAGTATTGGTTGTATTCCCGTGGGCGATGAAAATATTAAGGAACTATACATACTGGCGGCTCGTGCCAAAAGTGGCGAACAGGACATTCCCGTGCATATTTTCCCCGCAAAACTTACCGATGAGAATTACACAAATTTAAAACAAGAATATGCGAGTAACGCTACATTGTTAGAGTTTTGGTCGTGGCTGAAACCAGGTTATGATGCTTTTGAACGAACAAACGTAGTTCCGAACGTCAGTGTGGATGACACTGGTAAATATATTGTTAAGTAAAATATAGGATAAAATTCCCCGAAAGAGGACATTATGGCGTATTCAAATCCACAGAATACGCCATAATGTCCTCTTTTTTGTATTGGTATAAGTTTTGAATAATCATTTCCATCAAAAAATAACTGCATCATTAACATGGAAAAGAAAATTGTTATCCCGAGAGAAATTTTAGCGAATATAGATTTTAGTAATACTTTGAATGGCGGACGTACTGAACCCAAAATTGAAGTAACCCAAACGCCCAACGCTTACGAAGTATTTGTAAAAGTAGCAGGACTTGAAGCCGACCATCTGAAAGTAGATGTAGAAGATAATCGCTTGTGGTTGTACGCTTTACAGCCCGTTTTGAAAACCGCTCAGCAAGAGATAGCTGAAAACTACGTGCCTCAAACGATTGGGCAATTGATGTTACCCAACTTTGTGGATGTAGAAAATATATCGGCACGTTATTATAATCACCAATGGAAAATTGTAATGCCTTTTGATGATTCACGAAAAGGTTTTAAAAAGAATATTGAAGTGCAATATTAGATAGATGTTTGTATTTTGATGTTCGATGTTTGGGGCAGAGTTTTAATAATTACCCTACTCATTTCCCAAAATGGGATAGACAATTCACCAACTAATTATATATTTTACCCTGCAAGGTACGCCTGTGCAGGGTATTTTTTTGGGATTCGAGATAAAAAGTTCCTAAATTGGCACTTCAACTTCTTTCAATCCAATTTCATGACAAAAAATAAATTATTAATCATCGCATTGTTGCTGATGAGCAAAGGCTTATCATTTGCCCAAAAAAAGATTCAACAAGATTTTCATTTGTTGGTTGGTACATACACTACGGGTAAAAGTGAGGGAATTTATACGTTTAAATTTAATGTAAAAACGGGCGAATTTAGTCCAGAAAGTATCGCAAAAAATGTTGTAAATCCTTCCTTTTTAGCCGTTTCTCCCAATCAAAAATACGTGTATTCTGCTGGAGAAGTGGATAAAAATGGAGCAGTTTATGCTTTTTCATTTGATAAAAAAAAGGGTAGCCTCACCCAGTTAAACACTCAATCATCCAACGGTAATTTTCCTTGTCACGTGGCGATTGATAAAACTGGAAAGTGGGTCATAGCGGGTAATTACGGAGCGGGTAGTTTGACGGTTTTACCAGTAGAATCTAATGGTAGTTTGGGTAGCCCAATTCAAACTATCCAACACGAAGGAAAAGGGACAAATCCCAGCCGTCAGGATAATCCTCACGTTCATTCTATCAATATCGCCCCCAATAACATAGATGTTTTTGTACCCGATTTAGGAACGGATAAAATCATGACGTATTCATTGGATGCCAAAACAGGCAAATTAATCAATGGGATTCCAGCATTTACAAAAGTTCAGGATGGGTCGGGTCCTCGTCATTTTACAATTCATCCCAACGGAAAATTCGCCTACGTCATTCAAGAACTTACAGGTTTAGTCACAGCATTTAATTATCAAAAAGGTAGTCTGACTGCTCTACAAAGTATTTCAACCTTGCCCGAAGGCTACACGGGGGATAATTCATGTGCTGATATTCATATTTCGCCCGATGGTAAATTTTTGTACGGTTCTAATCGTTTTCATGATAGTATCGTTATTTATGCCATTGATGCCAAAACGGGTAAACTAACCTACGTGGCTAATCAATCAGTAATGGGTAAAGTACCCAGAAATTTTATGATTGACCCTACGGGCAACTTTGTGTTAGTAGCTAATCAGAAAACTGATAACATTGTTATTTTCAAAAGGGATGCCCAAAAAGGAACGCTCACCCCTACGGGTAAAGAGATTTTAGTACCCACACCCGTTTGTCTGAAAATGATTAGTTTTTAACTTCTAAACATCAAGCATCAAAATACGAGTAACTCTTTAGAATATGTTTGAAAAATTTATTTGGTTTTCATCGAACTCCTTACTTTTCTTGTCTTGATACAAGAAAAGTAACCGCAGCGGCGGACCGCAAAAGAAAATCAAGAAATCCTGAAACTCGCCGAGCGACGGTCGCCTACGGCTCAGACAACAGGATTTCGTAAAATTGCTTACGCACAAATATTAAGTTACTGGAAAAAAGATAATTACAAAATTCAAACATTCTCTCAATACACATAGCTAAGTATAAGATAAATAATATATTTTTTTATATTTATACAATAAAATTAGCTTACCCATTTGGGTAGGCTAATTTTTTGAATTAACAACTTAAATTTGAAATATAATTAACCGATAGAGATTTACAAAAAAGATACATAGGGTTTTGATTTTCAGTAATTTATGTATTCGCTTTTTCGTAAATCGCTATTCGCTTAATATACCTTAAATCTCTTTTAAAATGCAAAGACGTTCAGCGGTTAAAAATATTGCTTTGTCCCTCGGTAGTGCCATTGTATTACCTGCCTGGACTAAGGCTTGGAGTAGCGAAACGGTGAAGAAGTCCATTCTGTTGATGAATACTTCCCAAGAAATACTCTTGGCAGAAATATCGGAAACCATTATTCCTAAAACGGATACATTAGGAGCTAAAGACCTAAAAGTACATTTATTCACGAGTAAAATGGTTGCTGATTGTTACGATGTCAAAGCTCAGGAAACTTTCAAGAAGGGCTTGGAATTGGTAAATGAACAGGCAAACAAAGAATATAGCAAAAATTTTGTGGATGTAGATGCTACTCAGAAATTAACGATTCTTAATAAAATGGCTAAATCTGATAACCCTACCGAAAAAGGATTTGTGGGTTTGGTGAAAAACCTTACGATTCAAGGTTATCTGAGTTCAGAATATGTAATGACCAATTTGCGAAAATTTGAATTTGCCCCTGCCCGTTATCATGGTTGTGTTCCTGTAAAATAAAAATTAAAAAAATGTCAAATATCAATATAGATTCAATTAAAAACCAAACATTTGATGCCATCGTGATTGGTTCTGGTATTAGTGGGGGATGGGCAGCAAAAGAGTTAACGGGTAAAGGTTTACGCACGCTTGTGTTGGAACGTGGGCGTGAAGTAAAACACGTAACGGATTACCCAACTACCATGCTACAACCGTGGGAGTTTGAGCATCGAAATCAATTGAAAAAAGAGGTGCGAGATGCCAACCCAATCGTGAGTAAATGTTACGCTTTTTACGAAGGAACGGAACAGTTTTTTGTGAAAGATGCAGAACATCCTTACGTTCAAGAAAAACCTTTCGACTGGATAAGAGGCTACCAAACGGGTGGTAAATCGTTGCTTTGGGCGAGGCAAACCCAACGCTGGTCGGAATATGATTTTGATGGTCCTGCTCGTGATGGTTTTGGCGTTGATTGGCCCATTCGTTACGCAGATTTAGCCCCGTGGTACAGTTATGTAGAAAAATTTGCGGGTATTACGGGTAATAAGGACGGTTTGGCTTCCTTGCCCGATGGCGAATTTCTACCCCCGCACGAGATGAATTGCGTAGAAAAACATTTCAGTGAGCAAACGGCTAAAAATTACAAAGACCGACACATCATCATCGGTCGGGCGGCTCATTTGACTCAACCTAAGCAAATCCATTTTGACCAAGGCAGAGCCACTTGCCAGCACCGTACCATTTGTGAACGTGGTTGTCCTTACGGTGGATATTTTAGTAGTAATGCCTCGACCTTACCTTGGGCGGCCAAAACGGGTAAAATGACTTTACGTCCGCACTCGGTAGTCCATTCTATTATTTACGACGAAAAGAAACGAAAAGCTACGGGCGTGAGAGTTATTGATGCTAATACTAAGCAAAACGGTTCGCCGTCCGTGACGGAATATTACGCCAGAATTATTTTTGTAAATGCCGCCGCCTTGAATTCTAATTTGATT
>JALONS010000165.1 GCA_025454855.1 Arcicella sp. | reverse complement strand
AGCCTTGCTGCTCTAAATCAAGGGTATCTAATTCTGTTAATAATTTTAGTCCTTCTTCAATCCATTGCTTGTTTTTGAAGTTTTCACCCGCCGTGATTAAGGCAAAGGCAATCCCTGACAAACCCGTATGAAAGCCTAATTTTCCATAAACCGATAAATGAGGAATTTGGGATAAAATTTGTTCCACTGTTCCTACTATAGTTTCGGATAAAACATTGTTTTTGAAGACTTTATTTACCGAAACTAAGTAAAACAATATGCCCGAAGTACCACTGTAAAAATCTAAACCTAATGCTTTGGCGTAGGTTTTGGGTACTCCAAAATGGTCTTCGTTGGAGGCACTAATCCAGTTACAGGCTTTCCCATGCCAAATGGCATCACGACAAATACTGAGAGCGATTTTTTGAGTAGCTTGTAAGTACTTTTGATGAACTTCTATCATGTATTTTTGAGGTTTCATGGCTATTTCGAGGGGATTGAAAATTGATACGGAAACTGGGTATTGGGGTTTAGATACAACTGATTGATATTCAGATGACGTAGTTGGATTTGCTTCAGAATTTCTTGCTTCCAAAGATTTTTGGGCATCCGTTGATTAACCGCCGATACGATACCATTGGCAATCACTTTACTCAAATTTGTGCCAAAACTTTCGTTAGGATTAAGTGGATTTTCGGCAAAGCCTATCCCATCGTGTAGTTTCAGCGTAAAAGCAGGCACATCAGGCTTCAAATAGGGTTTTATAGTATCAATCATCGCAGATAATAGCCTCATTGTCAAGCTACAATATCTTTTTTCAAGGTACAAAACTGCCGAATCAGCTCGTTGATACAGGCTTTCATGGTTGAGGCATTTGAACTGAAACGGCACTTGATACAAATTGAGTTGCGTACTAATTTGCTCTACCAAGCGGGTACTTCCTTCAGCCTTGATATTAAAATAAAATCGTACGTTTTGTTGAAGATTTTGTTCTGCTTGATGTTCACCAAATACGAAATAAAACCCTCCTTCGGGTTCATAGTAATCTTTCCGAACAAATAACTTTAAAGTATCGCCTTGTTGTGGTTTTCTACCAAAACAAGATACTCCTATATATTCGCCACTCTGAACGTGGCGTTTGTAAGAACCTTTCTGAGCTAAAATAACCCCTTGATAATCAACGGAGATAACCGTCCAGCCTTCATCAAATCTTTCCTTTGAGGTATTTACGTCTCGCAATTTTTTCGAGAACTGATGCACTGCTTCGGGGGTTGGATAGTTGCTATTCTGGAACGTAGATTTGGTATAAAATTCGGTGTATATCAGATTTTGTAATGCCTCTACCAACATGGGTACACTGATATTTTGTACTTGGGCGGGTGTGTACGAAGAGGGCTGTTGATTGAAGAAAATTCGGCGGTCTGCCCCAATGTCTATCCGTTGGATAATTTGGTCGATTATTTCAAGATTTTGTGTTTCCATAGTCAGTTATAGTTAAAGTCCTAATAATGAACTGATTGAAGCCTCTGGGGCTTTCAGGATATTCAAACTTAGTTGTAATATTTTGGCACTCTGTGGTTGGAGGGTTTGGGTGTAAGGGGTGGTTTCAAAACAAGTATGAATTAGTTTGAGTCCACAAAATCTCATGGTTTTCAATAAATATTCTTGCCGTTGATTATCCGTGAAATTCATTTTTTGAGTATAGGTTTTCCAAAACGCTTGAAAGGCAGGCTTCAGCGTTTCGGGCGAAAAATTCATGGGTAAATAATGGTACTGATTGTCAGCCGTTTGTACCCAAAGCATCAAGTAACTACAAAACAGAGCCGCCACGTCCCAGCAGGGGTCACCCACATCTGCCAACTCCCAATCAATTAATCTTATCTCGGCGGGTTTATGTTCAAACGTACTTTTATTGATTAAAAAATTAGCGAACTTAATATCGTTATGAACCAAACTTTTGGTTTCCCATGTATTTTCCAGTTGATGGATTAGTCGTAAAAATTCCTGACTTCCTAAAATCAGTTGCATGGTTTGTTGCTCGGCTTTTGGGGTAGTAGCCATCCATTGGGTGAAGTCTTGAGAAGCAATACTAAAAACCCAAGGTTTAGCTTTGGCAAATAATTTCATACTTTGGCTTTGCTGAATCCGCTCACTCAATGCTCCATGATAGGATGACAACACTTCTGCTTGTTGATGGGCGATTTCCAAAGAAATGGCTTGGGTTTGTAAGAAATATTCCTGCAAAGAAGTACAGTCCGATAGATTTTCCAGAATCAGAATATGATTGAGATAGTCAAAATCATAATATTTAGGCAAAAACGATTTAAGCGACTGATAATCAGCATCATTATTAGCCAACCAGTAACAAGTAGCCTCAATTCTGAGCGTATCTGTTTTCTCTTTCTCTATGGCTTTTACTTGTTTTACAAAATATTGTGCTTGGTCTGAGTAATCACGATTGATGATAAAATTATTATTCCGACTATCTGCCACATGAGCCGTAAACTTTCCTTCAACAATAGATTTATCAGTTATCAGTCCTTTGTCTAATAAGTAATAAGCGATATTTGATTCTGTGAGTAACATAAATAAAATGATGATTTAGGAATGATTGAATTAGGAAGTCGTGAACAATCTTTAGCAAATATTAGGTAGAAGGAAACACTCCTTCTACCTAATAAATTTACCAATTAATACCCACTGTATGGGTCAAATGCACCATAAAAATCACCACCGAGTTGTCCGCCACCTACGTTGATTCTACCGGGGTTGAAAACGGGTGAAGGGTCTGGAAAAGTTCGGAAACGAGTCCAGTCTTCGGGAATACAAATGTTGCAAACGGAGGCTCTTCTATCACGAGTGATACAAGGGAAAGTTCTGGATGGAACACAGGCAACACATCTTGATACGCTAAACTCCAATGTTGGACAAATTGGAGAACCGAAAGTACGACAAACAACTACCCTTGAACGAATATTACACGCTGGACTTGTTAATGTAGTCAAGCACCGAATTGGCGAAGTTGGTGGCGGTATCGGGCTACATAAAGGCAATGATGCCATATTTTCTATGCCACCTTGGTTTCCCATGGCTGCTGCGTTAGCATCGGGCTGATACATATTGTTCATATAGCCCTGATATAAATCACCGTCAAAATACGGATTAAAGCCACCACCTGAGAAGTCCGTTGATTGTCCAGCATCGTTAAAAGGTAAACCGCCACCAGGGTTACAAGCTAAACTCGGGCAACCTGCAATACTTCTAATAGTACCACCACCTGGTATAGTAAAGCAGGGAGGAGACAAAGTTATTCGATTACACGGTGGAAAATTCCATCGAGTAAATTGCGGAGGACAAGTTGCCCAAGGAAGTGTAATCCGAGGGGGGCAATTCCTGATAGTACGTGTAATCTGTATCGTGCAAGCAGGATTAATCGTTATCACGGTCGGTTGAATACAACCCGTGATAGGTTGTGAAGCCATATTTTCCATGCCACCTTGATTCCCCATGGCTGCTGCGTTAGCATCGGGCTGATACATATTATCCATGTATCCCTGATACAAATCTCCATCAAAATACGGATTGAAACCTCCGCCTGAGAAATCAGACATACCACCGCCAACGGCTGGATTGATAACTTCACCTGGTCTAAAAGTAGGCGTTGGACAAGGGAAACTGGGACAATCAGCAATTGACTTTATTGGTCCGATGGTTGTCGTAACAGGGGGACATCCCAATATCGTTCTCTGAATTTGGCAAATAATCGGTTTGGTAATAAAATTACAGATGGGTTGCCATGGCTTGGTAATACAAGGGGTCAAAAGTGACTTTTTACAAATAATTGGCTTACTGGCAATCGTGAGTACAGGTCCACCAATACAGCCTGTAATAGGTTGTGAAACACCACCCATTACTCCCATTCCTCCTGCATTGGCATCGGGTTGGTACATTGAATCCATGTAACCTTGATAGAGGTCTCCCTCTAAGAAACTCCCCTGCGGACGGTTGGTCATAGCAGGATTTCCATACGTATAGATAGCATCTTTTTTGACCCAAAGTTTACTACCTCCCAAAGCTGATTCTTCTTTGGTATTCGCTATCGAATGTACTACGGCATTCGTGGGAATTTCCACAAAATCATTGAGCGAAGCATCCGTATAAAGCCTAAAATGGTCAGGCAGCGATGACTCTCCGATAAACCCTTCTAAATACACCGTTTGCTCGGTAGATTTAGGGTCAGGGCGAACCGCTTTCACAAAAGCATCATATTTGATACTTCCTTTTTCGTTTTTTTCCATGATGTTAAAATTAAATTTAGTTGATAAAATTGAACACGCTGTTTTCGGATAATTTCAAGCAATCAACTATTTTAAATGGTTTATATTCAAGAGGTTAAATAATCAATAGGAAGTAAAATAGAAAGGAAAAGTAGGGAGGTAGAGAAATATATAATAACTCAAAAGCTATTTACGAAGAAGTGAATGGGTAAATTATTGACCTTCAATAATCTACATACACTCTCTTTGGCAAACGTTAATCGGTTGGCATATTTAGAAAGTTAAAGCCAATCTAACCGCAGCAAAAGCATCCACTAAACCTGCTCCCGTGGCAAGGTCTTGTCCAACAGTTGCCGCTGCCCCCGTTGAAGCAGGATTACAGTTACCAGTCGTAACGTCTCGGGCAGTTCTTTTCAGAATTTCACGAATTTGAAAAGGGGTAAGGTTGGGACGAACCTGTTTAATTAAGGCACAAACCCCTGCCAATTGCGGAGCTGCTGCCGACGTACCACTGAAAGCCGCCCAGCCATCATTAGGAGCCGTTTCATCTCCATTTGGATGGGGCGTACCTCCCGCCGAAAGACCTATATCTATTTGGTCTTTGGGTTCAACGGGTAGCATGATGTAGGCAGCTTTGGGTTGCATTCCCACTAAACCACAGACATCAGGACAACGACGATTTGGATAGTTTGGACTAATAAAACCACTGGCATAATCACTGGCTTGCATCGAGCCATCAGGATTCATAAACGTACCTCCCGCCGAAATAACATCAGGATGTTGCCCTGGGAAACCATAGTGTCCATTGCCTGCTGAGAAAATAACGACGATACCCCTTCTGACGGCATTGGCAATAGCCGTTGCCAACATCAAATCATTAGCAGTGAGGCTCCCAGCAGTTCGTTTATCACTTCCCCAACTGCACGTAATAATGTGCGGATTCATGGCTACAGCAGCATTAAATGCTCCCAGAGAATCCACAAAATTCATCTTTACCATTCTAAATTTTACATCGGGAGCAGCCGAGAAAATATTAGCCGACTCACCCGTACCGTGTCCACTTTCGTCAGCATTGGGATTTACAGCACTCGGACCCAAAATAGGAGGCATAAATTTGTAACCACGTTCCACAAAAAATGGATGTTTATACCAACCCGAATCTACCATTGCCACGTTTACACCTTTACCCGTTACACCTATACGATGAGCTTTGTCGGCATTCAATCCTAAAGAAACCCCAGCGGGTACATCTAAATGCCAGTACGATTTGGTAGGAGCAAAAGCCGTAGGAAACGACATGAAATACACGGGGTCATTGATGGCAATGCCTTCCAAACAATCAGCAAAATCACTTTTTCGGGGGTCTATGAAACCCGCTAATGGAGTTTCGGGACATTCTACAAAAGTGGCAGTGTCTTGTTCACCCAGCGACTTGATTACGGGGCGTTCTTCGGCAACAATTTTTGTGTTAAATGCCTTCTCGTAAACTTCGGGCGGGGCAGCAATCGAAATGCCTATTTCGGTTACTCCCAAAACCTGAAAACCTGCGGCAATAAGTTTTTGAACTGCTATTTCATTCAGATAAGGATTACCATAAAAAGCCTCTACATTTTGGCTGGTTATAAATCCTTGATGCTGAAAAACCGATATTCCTCCTACTGAGTGTACCGAAGCAGTGGCAAAAACGATGGGGGGCAACACTGGTGTCAGTGCGCCTTTAGATGCTTGTTTGCTCATAGCTAATTAAAAGTTTAAATGGAAAATTCTGAATTCAGCATCTAAATAAATCATTTAATTAAGCATCAGGTTTTATTATTTACTTAACGGTAGTTTGTGTACGAAAAATTTATTTTACGGTAGGTTTAGTATTTTCAAGATAGATTTTGTAAACCTCATCGCCCGAAAGACTAAATGTTTTTGTTACCGTAAAATCCCCTAATCTTGCGTAACTTTACAGTCTGATAATTCAATGCTCAACGATGCTCTTCAAAGATATTCCAGGTTTAGTAGCTCTTAAAAATACCTTGATTCATTCGGTGAATGTAAACCATGTGGCTCATGCTCAGTTGTTTCACGGCGGAATTGGTAGTGCCAACTTGGCTTTGGCTTGGGCGTATGCTACTTACATCAACTGCGAAGATAAACAAGAAGGCGATGCTTGCGGACGTTGTGCTTCGTGCGTGAAGATGTCTAAAATGGTTCATCCCGATATTCATCATATTTTTCCAACACCCAGTGCCAAAGAAACCATTTTGGAGTTATTACCCACGTGGCGAAAGTTTTTATTAGAAAGTCCCTACCGAAGCCTAACCGACTGGTTGGAATTTACGGGCGTAACGGGCAACAAACAGGGTATCATTCCGATAAAAGAGGCTCATAACATCATTGAGAAAATTTCATTAAAAGCCTTTGAAGCCGAATACAAAATCTTGATTATTTGGCAACCCGAACTGATGAATATTGAGTCGGCGAACTCATTATTGAAAATTTTGGAAGAACCGCCAGCCAAAACGCTGTTCATTCTCGTATGTAATGATACCAACCGTTTGCTAACCACTATTTTATCCAGAACGCAACGCATTGTTATTCCTGCTTTTTCGGATGATGACGTAATTCGTTACCTGACTGAAAAAGAGGGAGTTGATACCGCAAGAGCCAAGCAAATAGCGTATCTTTCAGAAGGAAATTTATCCAAAGCTGCCGAATTAGTCAATTACGAAGGCGAAAGCAAACACCAATGGTTTGCCAATTGGATGAGAATGGCATATAAACCCGACTTGGTAACCTTAGTAAAATTAGCCGACGAATTCGATGCCTTTCCGAAGGAATATCAAAAAGGAATGATGGAGTACGGATTAAATATTTTCAGAGATTTGTTACTTTGGAAAAATGGTGCCGAAGCATTGGTAAGGCTGGAAGGCGAAGAACTAACCTTCGTCCAGAATTTTTCAAAAGCCGTCAAAATCAATGCCATCGAACTGATTGTGAATGAATTAAGCCAAACATATTATTATTTAGAACGCAATGCCCGAGCCAAGATTTTACATTTAGATTTATCGCTCACCATTGCTCGATTATTCAAGAGATAAACTACATTTGTTTAGATAAACATATTTTTTATGAAGGCAGCTACAAAACTAAACTCAATGCAACAGTTTATGATTCAACTTTTTGATAGACCTGTTAATCCTAAACAAGAAGCTGACATTAAACAATTATTGGCAAATTATTTTGCTCAAGAAATAGACGATGAAATGGATGGAATCTGGGAAGCAAGAGGAATGTCACAGAAAGATTTAGACCAAGCCTTGAAAACGCACAAACGAACAAAATATAAAGATGCGATTAGTCATTGATACAAACTGTTTGTTAGTGAGTATTCCGAAGCTATCAAAAACACGTTGGTTATTTGATGCGATGAGAGCAGGGGTATTTGAAATCGGAATCACCACTGAAATATTAGAGGAATACGAAGAAATACTCGGGGAGTTCTATTCATCTAATTTAGCCTCTAATGTAGTAGAAATGTTACCAAATTTAAAAAACACCATTTGGGTAACTTTATATTACAAATGGGGACTAATACAACAAGATATAGACGATAATAAATTTGTGGATTGTGCAGTTGCCTGCCAAGCTGATTATATTATTACCCACGATAAGCATTTCAAGGTGTTAAAAAAAATCCCATTTCCCAAGGTTGAAATATTAAAAATGAGTGAATTAAAAAAGATTCTCTTTCACGGTAGAATCTGAATTATCTTACTCTAAAAATTTTAAAATGAGTATAATTAAATTAGGAACAAGAGGTTCTAAATTAGCCTTGTGGCAAGCATATTTTATCAAAGAAACCTTAGAAAAGGGCGGTTTGGCAGTTGAGATTGTTATTATTAACACCAAAGGCGACCAAATTCTCGACCGTTCTTTATCAAAAATTGGTTCAAAAGGTGTTTTTACAGAAGAATTAGAAGAACAATTACGTTCGGGAGCGATTGACATTGCTCAACATTCTGCTAAAGATTTACAATCAGAATTAGCCGATGATTTAGAGCTTATCGCTTTTACAGAACGAGAAAAAGTCAATGATGTATTGGTAAGTTTTGATAAAAGCCTTTCCTTAGAAAGTGGTAAGTCATTTGTGGTGGGTACGTCCTCTACTCGTAGAGTTGCCATGCTCAAACACTTTTATCCTCATATCAAAACAGTGGATATGCGTGGAAACCTACAAACACGGATGGGCAAACTCGAAAGCGGCGTTTGTGATGCTCTTTTATTAGCTTATGCGGGCGTACATCGTATGGGCTACGAAGAACACATTGCCGAACTGATTTCTACCGAGAAATTTACGCCCGCCGTTGGGCAAGGTTCGGTAGCTTTGGAATGTGCCGTATCGTTAGACCCTGCTAAAAAAGCCAGAATACGTGAACTCTGTAACCACCCAGCAACCGAGCAACAATTATTAGCCGAACGTGCTTACCTCCGCCGACTGCAAGGTGGTTGTAGTATTCCCGTGTTTGGCTTAGCGTCATCAGTGAACAATAATCAGTCGGGCGGCGTTCCGTTTACAGTAAACAGTCATCAGTCATCAGTTAGCAGTGAACACAGTAGCCCAAATCTGATTACTGCTCACTGCTCACTGCTCACTGTAACGGGTGGAATTGTGAGTTTGGATGGTTCTGAAATCTTGAAAGAGACCGTTTCGGGTAGTAATCCCATTGAAGTTGGCGAAGCCTTAGCGGATAAAATCATGAGTTTGGGAGGTGACAGAATTTTAAAAGAAATTAGAGCCAATTTATAAAATGGAAAGAGAAATCATTTTAAAAAAACTCCGATTCGATGCCCACAAAAAAGCATTGATTTTGAATGCTCCACAGGTTTATCTTGATATTTTAGAGGGTATTTCATTTGATTCCGCCCCGACAGGAAACACGCAGTATGACTTTATTCAAATATTTGGTTATCAACAAGATGAGTTGGAAACATTGATAAAGTTGGTTGATAATTTCAGGAAATATGATGGTTTATTTTGGACGTGTTACCCCAAAGGAACAGGCAAAATAAAGAGTAATATCAAGCGTGAAACTGTATGGACGGCTTTAGCCCTAATTGGATTAGAAGCTGTTTCACAAATAGCCCTTGACGAAACTTGGAGTGCCTTACGTGGGCGA
>JALONS010000164.1 GCA_025454855.1 Arcicella sp. | reverse complement strand
TCGGGTTTGTAGTATTTGCCTTTGGATAGTTTGGCAATTTTGCCCGAAGCTACCATACGGTTCAGGGCTTTTATCACCGCTTCTTTTTGGCTCACCTCTGTAGTAAAATCAGCATAGGTGAACACATAGCCTTTGGGCAGCCTATCTATGGTAAATACTATGTATTCAGCTATTTTCATTCTCTATATTGTAGTACAAAGATAATTGATTTGTCCAGTTTATTAGCAAAAAAACTGGACATTTTAAAATTTGATAAAGTATATTCAAGCTAAATCAGCATATCAATCTTAATTTTTTGATTCCTTTATATCTGAACTGGAATGAACCTTTTGAAGACTTGCTTTTTTGCAAACAATAAAACAAAAAGAAAAATGAGCGTCGCTTATATCAGCTTTAAATAATGCTTTGTTTTTAATAAAATGATTTTATATGAGTATTTAGAGAGTTGTGCAACAGTTGCCCGTGTTAGCTGTTCTCCCTTTTGTTTATATTTTTTTGTCTGTTCATTTTGGTCTGTCGTGGTGTGTTGGCTTGGTAGCTCTTTTGCATTTTTTGATTGGTTTTGTGCTGTTGGCAAAAATGCAAATGTGCTACCAAAAGCGTTGGCTATATTCTTGTCATTCGTTGCGATTCGATTTTGTTAATATCTTGTATTGTTATGCTATATTCAATTACTAAATTTTCAAGATGTCCACGGTTTAGTAATGTTATATCATTAGACTCTGCTAAAATTGTTGCTGATGAACTGTAGTAATTATTGGTTATTGTCAGTAGTTTGAATTGCTCCTTAAACTTGTCTTCGTAATATTTTTTTGCTGTACAAATCTCTTGTATTGCATCATTACCAACTAAAGACTTTGTTTGTTTCGCTTGAATAAGATAATTTTCTCCTTTTTTTAAAATTACTACATCAACACCTTTGTCGTTTGAATAAGGTGTTAAGTAAACTTCAAACCCTTGTTTTTTATATAACGCTCCAATTGTTGCTTCAAATAAGTTTGGGTTCAAACGGTCTATATCACTGATAGTCTGAAATCTAGGTATACTTTCGGTTTTTGTTCCAAAAATATTTCCAAACAGTTCATCAGGCGTAACTTCTGCTTGTTCTGTAGGAAATAAAGTATTTGCAGCAAGGTTTTTGCGGTAAGCAAGAAGGTCGTCTAAAACTTCATCAAAAGATTTCATTCTGTTACCTTCTTCGTCTTTCATATCATCAGAAAATATTGCCATTGGATAATATACAAAAACATCTTTTTGCTGTCCAATTCTATACGCCCTGTCCGTTGCTTGTTCTTCTTTTGCAGGATTCCAATGGCGTGTGTAATGAACGATATGATTGGCTTTTGTAACATTCAAGCCAACACCTGCTGCAATAGGCGACATAATGATTACATTGAAACCTTCCTCTTCTTGAAAACGGTCAATGGTTTGTTGTCGGCTTAGTTTGGATTTTCCTTCAAGTTGTTTAGTTGTAGGTGTATCTCCATTTATAATACTCGCGAAAATCCCAAAAGTATCGTAAACAATTTTCTGCAACATCTTTTGAGTTTCTCGTCTGTCTGCAAATACAATAACTTTTTCATTTTTGGATTTTATGTCAGCTAAAATTCCAACAGTTGTTTGTAGTTTGGACGAGCTATTAATAAGTTCATCGCTGGAAAATTTCAAAATTTGACTTTCCAATAGAAAAGGATGGTCTGAAATGTCTCTTACCGCCCAAAGTGATTTCAATTTTTGATTTCTCTTTTCCACACCTTCTAATTGTGAATCATTTGCCATTTCAATTTCCTGCTTGTATCGGTCTAATTGAATAGATGGCATCACTTTTTTGATTCTTGAATTTTGATTATCGTGTTTTTTGGGCAAATCTTTTGCAACATCGCTTTTTAATCTTCTTTTGATAAATACTCCAATGTTGTTGCGAAGTTGTTCCGTTAATGCTTTTATATCTGTATTTTCATCGCTTAAAGGTTTTTGATATTCTTTTGCAAAATCTTTGGCATTGCCCAAAAGTCCGGGAACTGCAAAATCCATCAAACACCAAATATCAACGAGTGTATTTTCTACTGGAGTTCCTGTCATTGCAATTTTAAAATCGGCTTTTAGTGCTTTACTTGCATTGGTTATAAGAGTCCCTGGTGTTTTGATTTTTTGTGCTTCGTCCAATGTAATAATGGCAAAGTCAACCAACCCCAAACTGATTTGGTATGACCTTAAAGTTTCATAATTCGTTAGAATAATTTGCTTGAATTGTAGCCCTTTTGCGTCTAGCTTGTTTTGAATTGGGTTGTTTTCCTTTGTTAGTGAAACCCCACCATATAATTTACATAATGGTAAATTCTGAGGACTAAAAAATTTCTGATACTCATTTTCCCAATTTTCAAGTAAGCTAACAGGTGCTACAATTAAATAGGGTTTATTATCATCAAAGTTTTGGCAGTGCCATTCTATGAAATATAAAAGTTGCAATGTTTTACCTAAACCCATATCGTCGGCAAGTAATCCTCCTGTAAAGCTTTCTTTGAACAAAGATTGTAGCCAAGAAATACCTTCTTTTTGGTGTTCTTTTAAACTAATGCCATTATTCAAATTTGGTATCTCATAGAAGCTATGTTTCAAATTTTCAGGCAATTCATTTCCATTTGAAAACTCGGTTAGTTCTGCATTTTCTTTGATAATCAGAACTTCGTGGTCTGTTTTCTTCTCTTGTTTTATAGGTTTGTTTGGATTTTCAAATTGCTTTTTTGCAGTATTGATAAATCTTTCAGCATCTTCAATAGGAATTTCAATGTTTTCCCATTCAACGGTTAGCTTTTTTTCTTTAACTGCTTTTTCCTTTTGTTCTATAAAGTCATTGAGTTTTTCTGGTATTTTGAAATAAATTTTCTTTTCTCCGTGAACTTTATCTTTTATTACAATTCCCGGAATCCATTGTGATTTATATGGACTTGCAAAAGGGTAGAACTTCGGGCTATAAACGCCAATTTCCTTTACTCTGTCGCTGTAAAAAACAGTAAAGTCAACTACATCATCATCAAAAAACAATTCAGGGTGTTCTATGATTTCCTGAATTGCTTCTCGGTCTGAAATTTTTCTATTCGCTTTTATTTTTTGAAGTTCAGCTTTCTGATTTTCAGAAATAACCACTCTCGTTGTTTCTCCAATATTTGATGATACTGGATAAACATCACGAACCACTGGCAACTTGTCAAAAGTATTGGTGAAGCCAATTGAGTTGTCAATTTCTACTATTGGGATAATTTCAAAAAGACCGTTATTAAAATCAACATCTAATTTTATTTTTTCAGGAATAAATAATTCTTGATTGTTTAGGAATTGTTCCAAAGTCAATCCTCTTTCTTTGGATAGTATTTTTAATTCGGATAGCTTTTTTAGATTCGTTACATTTCCTTTTTCAACATCGGGTAAACTGTTAAATTCTTCAATAGCTTCACAAAGCAAATATTGATTTTCTGAAAGTAAGTATTCAGTTTCTTCAATTTTAATTATTGCACCGTTTCGGCTTACTTTAATTCTTGTTCCATTGGGTGCAAAATCATAAAACCCGTATTTAAACTTAAAAGAATTATGGGTTAATGTTCCGTCTGATTCAACTAAAATTTCATACGGATAACTATATGGTAATTCCAGTATTAGCTTATCAATGTCATTTAGCTTTAGAATATCAATACTTTCAACTTCGCAAGAGTTTTCTGTATAGTCTGCTAATCCGTTATCGTGTAACTCGCTTAGAATTGCAAGCTGTGATAAAAACTCTGATTGCTGTTTTTCCCAATCGGAAACAGATATTTTTTTCCCTGAATTATCAAGGAAGTAAAACGAAAATTTGTTGTTGTTTTGTGTGTAGCTAAACATTTATACCTGCTATATTATTCAACCAATAAGTTGCGACTTCTTCCCACGATAAATCTCCATCGTTATGTCCGAGCTTACCTTCTTGATTTGTTTGTTGGATGTAATAACCTGAACGATATACTAACCAATTCATTGATGGAATCTTTAAATCAGATATTTGAAAAAAATACTTAGATTCAATGGAGGGTGCAAACTTATTAGATAGTTTATATGCATAAAAAGCTCCTTGGTCGCTAAATTCAACAAACAGATATTCATTTATAATAAACATTAATGCTGAATTCCTGTCTCGTTGAGAATTAGTTGAAGCAAATCTAGGTTCAACTAATTTGTTTATTTGTTGGTTAGCTAAAAGCATCTGTTTTATGGCAGAAGAACCAACTATTTTGAATTGTGTTATCCTTTTTGAATATTTCATCCAAAAAATTCTTCTTCTGGAATCATTAATACATTCTTTGAAGAAGAAATCAATAAATTCTTCTGCCATCCATTGTAAAAGAATATTCTTAGCTTTAATTAAAGCAATATTCTCCGTATCAGAAATATCTCCAATTGATTGCCAAAGTGATTCACTAATATTTTGTGGGTCTTTCAAATGTGACAAAGCAATCTTTTTTGCTTTGTCTTTAATAATCAGAAAGGTTAGCTCTGTTGCTTGAATAATAATTTTGCTAATCAATCTTTTATTGGTAGTAGAATTGTTGTGTTTTAACAAAACCTCATTCAGATTATCAATTTCTTCTGATATTTTATTTTTGTTCCTTTCGTAGTATGTAACAATAACTTTAGAGAAATATGGATAATCAAACCACGATTCAGGAACACCTAATATTTTTGTAGCCTCTTGAATTGGCTTATTAAGTTTTGCGATGGTATCGCCTAAAATCAAATCTCCATTTTTTGTATTGAAAAATCTTTTGTTGTTTTTGAATGAAGCTAATGCACTTCTATTGCCTGTATAACTGTCTAATTTTTGACTAATAAAATGCTCTAATTGCTCTAAAGATTTCTGATATTTTGTTTCCCAATTCTTCAAAAAGCAATCTATCAAACCAACTAAAAATGAATCACGCCAGTTTGATTCTAATAATGTCAAAGCATTATTCAACTCATTCTCGTTGCTGAAAATTGTGGTCAAATTTTGTTCCGAATAATTTAGAGAATAGGTAAGCGTTCTTAATTCTCTCCGTTCAAAACTTGTATCACTACTATTGATAGATCTTTTGAATTTTATAAAAACTTGTGGAATAAGATTGTTGCCTGAAAACGAAAAAGAATTTGCCCCAACTTCTTCTGTTATTTTTTGAAGTTTGTCAATTCTATGTTCATTCAACGATGTAAGTGTAATTGGAATAATCTTTTGTGCCGACTGCTGAAATGTAGTCGGTGAAAAATGAAATTGTAATATGTCTTGCGTTGTCGGCATATTAGTTTCTTCTTCCGTTTAATTTACTAAGCTGTTCAGTTAGTTCTTCCAAAATATCTTCTTGTTTTGATGAAGCCCCTGCTAGAGATTCCGCTGTTTTAGTCAAAGCATCGGTATATTTACCTAAATAAGTTTCAAGGCTTCCGCTTACGGTTGCTTGATAATCTTTCAGTCCTGTTGTTATTTTTCCAAAAATGTCCTGTAACCCCTTTTCTATAATTTCAAATTTCTGTGCGTAATCGGCAGAAACAATTTTTGCTATTTCTAATGATTTTTGAATTTCGGTAATTGTGTTGGAATTGTTTTGTAAGAATTGGTTTGAGTACTTTGAAAATTCGTTTTGAGATTCTCCAAATCTGCTTGATGAAGTATTGATTTCCTGAGAAACATTTCTGAAAGTTGAAATAACCTTTTCTAATTCTGATTGAGCTTGATTAAGTTTTGAGATGCTGCCATTTACTTCGGTGGAAAGTCCGTTCATTTTTTCAATGCTTGTATTGAAAGCACTCAAAAGATTTTCAGAAACTTGTAGATTTTTAGATTGTTCAGTTAACAGTGTTTGTTGTCCAGTTTGTAATCCTCCGACTTGTTCTCTTAATATCTTACTCATATCTTCAACCTGCATTTTCATTTGGTTGGTAGATTCTTCTGATTGAGAAAGTGTTTGCCTAGATATTTGTTGCACAACTTCTTGTAATCCTCTAAAGTTTTCATTGAGATTGTCGGTCATGTTTTGTAATTTCAAAGGGAAGTCCGTTAATGAACCACCTGCTTGACCAAGTAATCCAGCCAATCTTTCCATTTCATTTTTGGTATCGCCACTCATTGAAGTTTTAAATTCTTCAATCATTTTACCCATTGATTCCTGCAATTCTTTTACAATATTTTGGGTCATATCGGTTGCAGGGTCTTTCAGTTTGTTGCCTAAGTTTTCGATTTCGGCTTTTACTAATTTCAATTCAGCTACCACACCTCCTGATGGATTGTTTAATATTTCCTCAAATCCTACTCTTACTTCAAGAGCAAATTCTGCTGAAAATGTTTGCAACGCATTTGATTGCTTTTGGGATTCTTTGTAAATATCACGGAAAACATTGCCGGGTTTAATTGTGTTTCCATTTTCATCAGTCGAAGCAAAATCATTTCTCAATTCTTTGATAGCGTCAATTAGATTGTTGATTGCTTGTGTTTCTTCGCTCAAAACACCTTCTTCCAACTTCTTCTTTTTAATGTTAGTCCAAAAAGAAAAACCAACTAATAAAGCAACTCCAAAAATCGATACAAGGAAAGCGGTCTTTAAACCATTAATCAATTCTGGAATACTTTTTCCAATATTGTTGCTGTCAAAATTCCACAAGCCGATTGCGATACCTAAAAACGTAAATAATATTCCAAGCGTAGGGAATAAGTGAGGTATAAAATCAAACAAATGTTCATTGGTGTTTTCTTTTGTTCGTTTATTGATATAGTTTGCCGCCCAAATTGCAACAATAAGGATTACTCCAATTCCAAATATTATTTCAAAACTCATTATTCATTTATGTTTTTAAGTGCTTCGTTTATGATTGCTTCACTTGTGGTTACTATTCTAAATTCAACTCTTCTTGATTTATCGTTGTCAATAGGCTGTTTACTGTCGAAGGAAATTTTATAATCCTTATCAACGGTACGACCATAAGAAAGCCCATTGGCTGTTAGCCAATATTGTAGTCTTTCTTTTTCGGTCGGTTGTAAGTTGATAAAACAGTTTTGAGAACGTAAAAACGCCAATACATTTCTTCCTCTGTCTTGCGAAAGCTTCATATTGTCAATGTAAGGGTCGCCCGAAAGTCCGATTGGTTTTGTGTCAGTATGTCCTTCAATTCTGATTTCAGCAATTTTGTCTTTGTATTTTTCTTGCAATACAACAGATAAATATTTTGGAAGGAAATCTGTTAGGATAGTTTGAAAGTGTGTTGTAATATCAGACTTTCCAGTTTGAAAAAGTACTTGTGGATTGGTAAACTTGATTGATAAATCATTATCCAATTTTAAGTCCCATTTCGCAAAATCGTCTTTAAATGCTTGATTTAACTCATTGTATAATGCAACTTTTGACTCTTCGTAGTCTTTGAATATTTGGTTCTGTTCTTTCTGTCGTTTTTCTACCGATGCCATATAAGAAATAGACATAAATAGAAAAATTACCATTAAAACCGTCATAAGGTCGGCTAAGGGAATCCAATGGCTTTCTTTCTTTGTTCCTGACATTTATTACTTTGATACTAACTTTAGTTTTACAAATATTTTGAATTGACTTTTCATAATTTCCATATTCAGAAAAATTTAAACTCAAAAGTTAGTTAATGCTTTTGTGATTAAAATACGGTTTTCCGTAAAAGCGAGTTTCGATTGATAGTGGTGCGGTTGGGGCAAAAGCAAATGTGCTGCAAAGCGTTGGCTTTGTGCGGTTGGTTGCAGCTCTTTTGATTTTGCCGAAGCGTTGGCTTGTCTGGTCATTTGTTCGTCTGTTTAATTATGCACTGTCACTAGTTTAAGATGACAGCTAACGTCATAAAGGTTTAAGAAGTTGTGATATAGAACCTACCAAAACTATCGCACAGCATTAACAAAGTAGAAAGCAATAGTAGTACAAGATGGCACACACGGAACAATTTTTTAAACCTTTGGTTACCACCAGTACTTTTATTTCGTTCTACATATAAATTATATAAGGTCATTTTTTATATGTGGTTTTTAAAGGTTTTGAAGGTAAAGTTTGAAGAGGCAACATTGTCGGATATTTCAAACTGTCTTTTAGGGTTGTTCGCAACTCTTTTTGCGATATTACTAATTCTTTTAACTGTTTCTCGACACCTCCTTTAAATGTGTCGTAGGTTGTATAAGCAATAAATAATAGTGATATTACAGATATGTAAAATGTTCTATTAATTATATCTGTTTGTTTTCTTATTTGAATAGCTTGTTCAACTAAAAATTCTTTTTGAGCAGTAATAAACTCTCTTGTAATTTGTGCGTCTTGTTCGGATTGTAAGTACTTTATACCGTCTAATGTGATTCTTGCTTTTGCTTCCTTTTTATTAAACCAATCTTCTGGATTTTCGGTAGTGTGTTCATGGAAACCAAAATTATTAATGTCAATGTAACCCCTATCTTTTAAGAAATTTAAAATTTTAGATAATTCACTCCTCAATTTTTGAGTTACAGTTATAAGTTGAAAATTTCTGTCACGGTATATTTTAACAAAAAGTGGGGTTAGCGATACGCTTTCAGATATGTCTTGTTCGTCTAAGTATTTAAGAATTTTCATGTAAATATTGTCTTTCATACAGTTTAGTTTAAAAATTAACGTCATCTAACCCCCAACAAAATACATTAAGTTTAGTATGTACCTTTGTATTATGAAAGAGTTAGAAATGATTTTAGAAGGAAATGAACTAATTAAATTCAATATCATAAAATGTATGGCAGGTCTTACATTAAAAGAAATTAAACAGATATTAAAAGAGTTTGAAAAAAATTTAGATAACATGGTGAATAATACAATCGTATACCCTAATTAGGTATTTTATCTATATCGTTAGCTATTTTCAATCTTTTTAATACCTCACTCAAATCATTTTGAAATTCAGTATGTCCGTCATAGATATTTACCTTTACATACCAATTATTACCATTAGCTAATTTAAGGTTTTGTTCTTCAATGTAGTTCTTATTTCTATTTATTTCCAAAGCGACTTCAATACCTGAAATTTTAAATTTTTCAGGAATAGCCTCTAATGATAATATGGAACACGCTTTTCCTTTAGTTCCAAACGGATAATATTTTTCACTCTTTAGATAGTCAAATTCTTTGACAAGTTTTTCAGCTTTTGATTTTGAGTAATTCATAGTTTTATTATTTATTCAGTTTCAGTCGTCTACCCCATTTTAGGTAGTATTGGTGGTAACAAGTAAACATCCCCCATCCTCTAGCACATATTTTCGATGAAGCTCATGATTAATGAAAAATTGAAATCGATAATTACAAGGTATAAAACTCATAAGGATAGATGAACTTCTGCGATAAAGATATATAATTAATTAGAAATTATAATGAAGATAGAAATGATGAAAAGAAAAACTAAAAATTCATCTTTAAAGTTAGTGTGTGTATACTCCACC
>JALONS010000014.1 GCA_025454855.1 Arcicella sp. | reverse complement strand
GTACTCTTGATTCGATAATGCAGATAATCGTGTTCAAAAATTTCTTGTAAGCCAACAGCCATCGCTTCCATATCACGCCCTGCCAAACCGCCATAAGTGGCAAATCCTTCCGAAATAATCAAAAGATTGGTACATTTTTGAGCAAGTTCGGCATCTTTGAGTACCAAAAGTCCACCCATATTGACCAAAGCGTCTTTTTTGGCACTCATCACAAAGGCATCCGCCATCGAGAGCATCTCGGTAGCGATTTGCTTGTAAGTTTTATCTTGAAAGCCCACTTCTCGATGCTTCACGAAATAGGCATTTTCTGCAATTCGGCATCCATCAATGACAAACAATACACCGTATTTCGAGCAAAGATTTCTTACAGCGTAGGCATTTTCCATACTCACGGGTTGTCCACCCGCCGAATTATTAGTTACGGTCAAAATAATCGCTCCGATGTTTTCTGCACCGTATTTCTCAATTAATTCTTCGGCTTTCTTAACGCTCATATTGCCCTTAAATGGCAATTCTGTTGCTGGATTATACGATTCGTCGGGCATACAATCAAAAGCCTGCGAACCTACAAATTCGATATTAGCACGGGTTGTATCAAAGTGGGTATTACTGATGAAAACCTTATCTTTTCCACCCAAAATTCCGTACAAAATTCGTTCAGCGGCTCTGCCTTGGTGAGTTGGAATTACAAAAGGCATTTGAGTAAGGTCTTTCACGACACTTTCGAGGTGTTCCCAGCTTCTTGCCCCAGCGTAAGACTCATCGCCAATCATAATACCCGCCCATTGGCGGTCGCTCATGGCAGATGTACCGCTATCGGTCAGCCAATCAATATAAACATCGTCAGATTTTATCAGGAATGGGTTGTAACCCGCATTTTTTAGGGTTGTGTGGCGGTATTCTTCGGTAGTCATTTTGATGGGTTCGACTACCTTGATACGGAATGGCTCCGCCAAAGTACGTTGCTTCGACATACGATTTTCAGTATTTAGTACATAAATAGAATGAGTCCTTCATGGATAAAACCAGAAGGATTAAACAATAAATTTGGACAATAAAAGGGGGATTTTGTAGGCAAGAATTACCCTACAAACTACTGAAGAATGGTATGTCGTCTTTGAGTAATTTAAAAGAAAACATAAGATGAAGCGGTTTTATTAGTACAAATTTAAGAAGATTATAAATTTCCACAATAGTTTTCAAGGGTTTTTCCTATGAAACGCCATGTCAAAAAAAACTGACACCCAAAGGAATGATTAGGCGTTCCATCTGATGCCATTGAAGATAACTAAACATTACAATCTGATGAAAAAATGAGTTAGCCAGGAGCATAAAATCTGTATTCCCTATCTCCTATTATCGTCATCATCCATCATACTCAAATAACTGGCGTAGCGACTTTCGGCAATTTCTCCGTTGGTAACGGCTTCGAGTACCGCACATTTAGGTTCGTTGAGGTGCTTACAATTATGAAATTTACATTGTCCCATCAATGCCCGCATCTCAGGGAAAAAGTGTGATAATTCTTGTTTCTCAATATCAATTAGTCCTAATTCTTTAATCCCTGGGGTATCAATGATGTACGAATTTTCGGCTATTTCAAACATCGTAGCAAAGGTAGTAGTATGTACTCCTTTATTGGCGAACGTAGATATTTCGGTAGTTCTTAAATCTAAATCTGGAGCGATTTGATTCACCAATGTAGATTTTCCCACGCCCGAATGCCCCGAAATCAAGGATATTTTACCTTTTAAAATTTCGCTAAAATGCTGAATACCAATATTATTAGTTGCCGATGTAAAAGCACAAGCGTAGCCAATTTCTTCGTACATCGCTGCTAAGTCGGCAAGATAATCTTTTTCCTCTTCCGAAAGCAAATCAATTTTATTGAAAATAATAGTAGTGGGTATTCTGAAAGATTCTGCCGAAACCAAGAATCGGTCTAAAAACCCCAAAGAAGTTCGGGGATAATTGAGCGTTACTATGATGACGGCTTGGTCGAGATTTGCCGCTAAAATATGCCCCTGAGCCGTTTTATGAACCGATTTCCGAATGATATAATTTTCTCGGGCTTCAATTTCATAAATATTGCCCGTATTTTCAACTTCGTCTTCAATATCAAACAGTACTCTGTCCCCTACCGCAATCGGATTAGAGGTTTTTAATCCTTTTATTTTAAATTTTCCTCTCAAACGGCACTTCCAAACGTGCTTATTTTCGTCCACTACTTCGTACCAAGACCCCGTTGAGCGTATCACTAATCCTTTCATTTTTCTAATATTGTCGTTACATAATTGATTATTTTATCAGTCCCTCCCAAATTTTTCTCTACGTATTGTTTAATCATTATGGTCTTGTTGTGCTTCAATTCAAAATCATTGTACAGGGTAACAAACTCTTTCTCAAACTCTGAGGTATTGGCAATAGCTTTTGCCCCGCCAAGTTGTTCTAAATCAACTGCTTCCTGAAATTTCTTGTATTTTTTATTTCCAAAGAAAATGGGTAGTCCAAAAGTAGCAGCCTCTAAAATATTGTGTAATCCTTTTCCATAAGCCCCGCCAATCCAAGCAAAATCAGCGTATTGATACAACGATGAAAGCATCCCGATGTTATCAATAATCAAACAATCACTTTCTTTCAAATGAATAGACGCATTCCCTATTTTTGAATACCTAATGGTTGATTTTTTTAAGGTATTTCGCCAACTTTCAATCTCTTCTTCGTGTATCTCGTGCGGTGCGATGATTATTTTCAAGTCTTTTTCAAAATTATTCAAAAAAGGAGTAATTACCTCAAAGTCTTGTTGCCAACACGAACCGATAATTAATAAAGGTTTTTCGTCTTTAAATGTTTTGATAATGGATAAATCTTTTCGGGCGTTAGCAATCTGATTAACACGGTCGAAGCGAGTATCACCGCCAATACTAACGTTCTGAATACCAATATTTTGCAATAAATCTAAAGACGTTTGATTCTGCACAAAAATATGAGAAAAATACCCTAAAATACGACGGTGAAATTGTCCGTACCACTTAAAAAATATTTGGTTTTCTCTGAAAATGGCAGAAAAAGAAACAACAGGTATGTCCTTTTCGTGGAGGATTCGGAGGTAGTTGTACCAAAATTCATACTTCACAAAAAAAGCGATGGATGGTTGAATTTTCTCTATAAAGTCAAGTGCATTAGAGGGCGTATCGGCGGGTAAATAACAGATAAAATCAGCTCCTTCATAGTTTTTTCTTATCTCATAGCCCGATGGTGAAAAGAATGTCAAAACAATTTTATAGTCGGGGAAGCTCTTCCTAAATTGCTCAATAACGGGTCTCCCCTGTTCAAATTCACCCAACGAAGCACAATGAAACCAAGCCGTTTGGGATTTTCGATGTTTGATGTTTGATATTTGATGTTCGGATGAGCTTAAACCAGCATCGAGCATCGAATATCGAATATCGATTCTTCTGCCTTCTATCCACAATTTAGCTTTTTTATTGAAGGGGCTTACTAACCAGATGATTAGCTGGTAGGCATAAATAGAAAGATTATATAGTATTGCCGATAAAGTTTGCATAATTATTAATCAAAATTAGCGTAAAACCCACGAACACGCAAAGGTTTTGCAAAAGCAAGGATAAATCCTTAATTTGTATATCATTAACAAACCGTAAAACCACTTTATGAAGGAATCTTCAAATAATCAAGGGCAATTAGTTCGTTCTATTGGTCTAACCTCTGCCATTATTCTCATTATCAGTTCCGTTATCGGAACGGGCGTTTTCAAAAAAGTAGCTGCCATGTCGGCAGAACTCCAGTCTCCTTCATTGGTATTAATTGCTTGGTTATTAGCGGGTTTAATCAGTATGGCGGGTACGCTCTCCAATGCCGAAGTTGCCAGTATGTTGGCAGATTCTGGGGGTGAATTTGTCTATTTTCGTAAGATTTATAATCGTTTTTTTGCTTTTTTATTTGGCTGGACAAACTTTGCGGTGATTCGTACCGCCTCCATTGCTTCCATTGCTTATGTTTTTGCTCAATCTTTAAACAGCCTCATTCCTTTTCCAGAAACTTCTCAGACTTTATCCGAAATTAGTTTTTTGGGCTTACATCTTTTTGATAATCTCAGTGTGAAATTGGTGGCAATTTCGCTCATTATGTTTCTGACGTATTTCAATTATAGAGGACTCAAATTAGGGGAAAACCTGAGTCGTGTTCTTACTACGCTAATGATAGTAGCCATGCTGTTGATTATTGTTTTGGGACTCACCTCCAGCGTTGGGAGTTTTGAAAACATTACTACCAACAGTGTAAAATACGATGCTAACACGATGTCTGGTTCAACGCTTTTCAAGGCTTTGGCATTGGCTTGTTTGAGTGCTTTTTGGGGTTATGAAGGTTGGGCAAGCGTAGGATTCATTGGTGGTGAAATGAAGAATCCACAACGAAATCTGCCCTTAGCCCTTATCATTGGTACATTAATCGTGATGGGGATTTATATGATGATGAATTTTGTGTATCTGTACATTTTGCCCATTGATGAATTTATTAATATTTACGAGTCTAAAAATGGCATTGCTGCCGTTGCCGTAGTAAAACATTTTATGGGGTCGTGGGGAGGTTTACTCATCTCTTGTTTGATAGTGGTAACTACTTTTAATTGTTCCAGTACCACTATTTTGTTGGCTTCGAGATTATTCTATGCGATGGCTCGTGATAATATGTTTTTCAAAAAAGTAGATTACATTCATCCCAAATACAACACGCCGTCAAGAGCCTTATTTTTACAATCTATCTGGACATCCCTCTTGGTGCTTTCGGGTACGTTCGACCAGCTAACGGATATGCTCATTTTTGCCGCTTTTATTTTTTACGGAGCAACGGCTTTTGGGGTTTTTATTCTTCGCAAAAAAATGCCCGATGCCCACCGCCCTTATCGGGTTATTGGTTATCCAGTAGTTCCTGCTGTGTTTGTACTATTCTGTATTGCGTTGATTTTTAATACTTTAAAAGAAAAGCCAGAAGAAGCCCTCATTGGACTGGGACTCATGGCAACGGGTATTCCGTTTTATTTATACTGGACAAAAGGGAGTAAGGAGTAATATGTAATCGGAATTATCTACTATTTGGCGAACAACCGCTGACAGGGTCTTCGACCGCTGTCAGCGGTTAAAAACTATGATTCCACTAAATAGTAGATAATTCCGTATGTAATTAAATTGATTTATTAGATTATACGAAAACCCCACCCAACCCTCCCCGATAGGGAGAGCTTATTGAGTTTAAAAGCCCTCCCTATCGGGGAGGGTTGGGTGGGGTTAATAGAATAACCAATTCATTGACATGATAACCATTGTTATCATATTGTTGGGGCATATCGCACACGCCCAAACAAAAATCAAGTTAGCATTCATCATGCAAAGCTCATTCCTAAATAATCGCCAAAGCATTCTTTAAATCTTCTATCAAAAAATCAGCATCTTCTAAGCCGATGTACAGCCGTATCATGCGATGTTCTGGATTGTTTTTATCATAATCTTCGGGATTCATTCCTGCGGCTTTTGGCATAACTAATGACTCATGTCCACCCCAACTTACGGCTAATAGAAAGTTTTTTAACGACAAACAAAAACGTTCAATATCCTGATAATCAACCGATTTAGGAATAATGGTCAATAATCCACCCGCACCAGTCATTTGTTTTGTAGCTAATTCATATTGCGGAAAGTCTGGGTCGAAAGGATAAATAACTCGCTCAATTTTCGGGTGATTTTTCAAGAAATCAACCACTTTTAACGTAGTCTCCGAAATACGCTGCAAACGAATTTCCAAAGTTCGCAGTCCACGAATTAACAACCACGCATTGAACGGAGAAATACTTGTTCCTGAGTTGAGTAATTCAGAATCAAAAATCTTTTTTATTCTTTCTCTCGAACCCGTAATTACACCCGCTACCGTATCAGAATGCCCCGCAATGTATTTAGTAGCCGAATGCAAACACAAATCTATGCCCAAGTGATGCGGTTTCTGATAAAGTGGCGTACAATAGGAATTATCAATGATGGTAGTGATATTTTTTGATTTAGCAAAGTGGGCAATTGCTTCTAAATCTTGTAAATGAAAATTGAAAGAATTTGGGGATTCCAAATAAATCAGGGTTGTATTGGCTTGAGTAGCGTTCATAAAATTCTCTACTTCTCGTCCATCTACATACGTGTGCGTAACCTGAAAACGGGGCAATAAAACCTCAAACATTCGGACTGCCCAAGAATAGGGCTTTGCCACTGAAACAATGTGGTCGCCCGCCTTGACATTCGCCAAAATACTACAAAATATAGCCGAACTCCCCGAATTTGTTACCACACAGTCTTCTGCTCCTTGCAAAGCAGCCAATTTTTTACGTAAAATATCAACCGTCGGATTCTTGGATTTTGTATAAATGTACTCTCCCGAAAACTCATCCGCAAAGGTTTCACGAAGTGTTTTAAAGTCATTGAATACAAAATTGGAAGTCTGGATAATGGGCGGAGCTACGGCATTGAAATACAGTTCTCGGTCTTCGGCTAATTGATTGATGATGAAGGAAATATTATCCGCCATGATGGAGTGAATTTAGTGAGTGTAAGTGGGAGTTATCATCTCATTTTAAGGTGAAGATGGCTCACTAAATTAATCAATCCTCTCCTATTTCACAGAGAATTGCGTTGAATAAATAAAACTGGATTACGAATGTGTTCTTTTTTGCCATTAAGGATGAGTTCGGCAGCGGTTTTACCCAACTGAAAATGGTCGGTGGTTACTACCGTGATACCGCCCGAAAGCACTTGTTTGATAGGTGTTTCGTGGTAAGATAAAATGCCCACATCTTTTCCTATTTTCCAGTGGTGAGCATCACAAATTTTGAGAATTTCTGCTAAAAAACTTTCGGATAAAATGAGATATAGTTCATTCTTACGGATGATAGCCTCACTTACTTCGGTATAGATGGTATAGACCAATTTATTTTCTTCGGCAAAACGACTTACGCCTTCCGAAATAGCCACGGAGTACAAATATTTCTCTTGAATCACGAAGTTCAAAGCAGCATATTTAGCAATCAGTACCTTTGCGTTTGACAACACTTCATAAATATCTTTCTCAAAATCTTGATATACGCAGGCGTATTCACCTCTGATAAACTCATTGCGTTTATCTAAAATCAGGAGTTTTTCTTTGGGTATACTATTGATGGTTTTTAAAACATCTTCATTGATATGCGTAGCGTGAAGCATGATAGCAAAGTAATCGTAGGTAGCTAATTTCTCTTTAATTACTTCTCCGAAATGCACCGAACTCTGGTTATTCATTTGATGGATGTACAAATCAACTTCTGCTTTTTCATTAATTTGTGCTAAAAAGCCTTCGTAGATTTCACTACGGAAATCACTAAACTTATTGAAAATGAGTAACACCTTCAATACTTTATTTTTTGTATTATTTAATGAAATGGTTAATGTATTACTCACTGAATTATTATTTTATTAACTAAGGTAAATTATTATTGCTTGTAAAATATCCTGCCCTACAACGAACCCCAAAAGCAGGTCATAACAGGATAGAATCAGGGTTTTGTGATAGTGTTTGTAAGATTCATACCAATATTTGCAAGAATTATCCTAACACATTGCAAGTGTAAGACTGTAATTTTACATCACAAATCACTGTACTTTTTCAATATTAAATTTAACTAAACCGATGAATGATACAGTAGAGACTATCTTTAAGAAACTCAAACTGGTATTTTCTATGAAAGATAACATTTATGAGTTTATACTGATAGCAACAATTGCTCTTTTGATTTTACTTCTAATAAATATTGTACTATAATTTTCTGTTATTCACTAATATACGACCCATTAGTTATGATAAAAACTTTCCGTGACTTTGCCCAAACAAAGCAAGATTCAAAAACGCCAAAGTATCAACAGTTAGTAAATACCTTGTTGATAGACATCGAAAAAGGTAATTTACAAACGGGGGAACGCCTCCCTTCTATCAACGAAGCCAGCGAAGAATGTTACTTGTCTCGGGATACGGTTGAAAGAGCCTACTCCGAACTTCACCGTTTGGGGGTTATTACTTCCATTTTTAGAAAAGGTTATTTCATCTCGGGAAAATCTGCCAAAACTAAAACAAAAGTTTTTTTCTTGGTTGGAAAAATCACAGAAAATAACAAAGATATTTTCAATGCTTTCGTAAACGCTGCTGGGAAGGATGTAGCCGTTGATATTTTTACTTATAATTACAAGAGCGAAAACTTCAGAGATACCATCAATAATCACTTAGGCAATTATCATTATTACGTGATTATGCCGCATTTGATTGATGAAACCGATGAGAATATCAAATGCTTGAAAAAGATTTCGGGCGATAGATTAATTTTCCTCGAACAGTCAATAGAACCATTCAAAACCTCTACTTGCTCGGTTTTGAGTAACTCTGGTTTAGAACTTTCCAACGTGATGCAACAACATTTAAAGCATTTCAAAAAGTATGAAACGCTCAATTTGGTGCTAACGGAAGAGGAATATTTTGATGCCGAATTAATTACGGGTTTCAGAAATTTCTGTGAGCATAACAATTTCAACTTTCAAGTACTCGATGGTTTCCAAGAAGAGGAAGTTGAAGCAGGAAATGTTTATTTAACCATTGATGACATTGATTTGGTAGCAGCCATTAAATCTGCTCAACATCAAGGGTTGGAATTGGGTAAACAAGTAGGTTTAATTTCGTTGAATGATTCTTGTTACAAAGAAATTTTAGCGGGTGGTATCAGCATCATTTCATCAAAGCCAGCCGAAATTGGAAAATTAGCGGCGGATATGATTAAGGGTGAAAAACGCCAACAAACTCAAGTTCCAATGGAGATGATTTTAAGAAAATCGTTATAAAATTTAGGAGGGTGTAGTAGGAAATCAAATCCAAAGAGAGTTCTGATTTTCTACTACACCTCACAGATTTATAGTTTTACAAACTCTACTCTTCTATTATTTGCTTTTCCCTCGGGCGTTTTGTTATCACCTACGGGTTGAGATTCGCCCTTTCCATCGGCTTCCATTCTTGAAGTATTAATGCCAAAATCCGAACTCAATGCGGTTTTCACGGCTTCGGCTCTCTTTTTAGATAAACTTATATTAGAATTATCATCACCGTCGGAATCGGTATGACCAATAATTTTCACCCTTACTTCCGCATTATCTTGTAGTACTTGAGCAATGGCTTTTAGTGTTCCGTAAGATTCTGGTTTTATCGTGGCAGAATTCACGTCAAAACTAATCCCAGTTGTTACAAATTTACCTTCGGTTATCAATTTATTACGGGTATCAGGGGCACCCACTGCCAACCGCACGTTCGATACCAAGTAGCGGTCTTCTGAATTATGAAAATCGTGTAAATAGAATAAAACAGCATTATAATTAACCGCTAAGTCCATAGCTCTGGGCAAGTCCCATACTTTTTCTTCGTTCAGATATACTCTTAATCGTTGTTTTTGCCGCCAAATTGATACGTGAGCCAAGTTATTTTGCTTCGCAAAAAATTGAATCGTATTCGTTTCATTTTTCATTTCTGGGTTCAAATCTTTATTAAAAACCGAAAAATCCGTTCTTCCTTTAGACCCCGACGCATCCATCGGATGAAAACCCACTTCTGTACCTACCACAGGCTGATGTTTAAAACGACTCCATAGTACAAAATCTTTAGGAGTTGCTAATTGAGCCATTACTATTTTAAAATCCGTTGAGTAAAAGCTAAAATCTCCGTTGGTGAGTAAATCAAACTCTAAAGTAAAATTTTCGGGCAATGCAGTTATAAATTCAGGGGTGAAAGTTCCTGCTTTTGACAAAGACAACCATTTTCCTTTAGTATCTTGCACTGTTACTAACTCCCCCGTAGAATTAGTATTCCATTTGGCGGGAAAATCCCCAATTTCATCCTGAGCAAAATCTTCCTGTACAATCACTTTTTCGCCAGAAATAAAATCAAATTTACTGAAGGTCTGTAATGATGTCTTTTTAGTTTTGGTATTCCTATTTTCTTCGTTCCCCTCTTCTTCCTGTGAGTTAGTTGATTGGGGGTTTCTCGGCTGATTTTCAACGGGTTTTTCTTCCTTCTTTTTCTTTTTAAATAGATTCCCAATTCCCTCTTCGATTTTATCTAAGCCTTTATCTACCCCTTGATAAACCTTGTTGTTAGCCCTATTTTCCACCGAACGCTCTGCTACTCTTCCTGGATTAGTAATGACAATCTGAGCTGCGGACAAGCCCGTTGCCCAAACCCAGATAAAACTAATTAATACTTTGATTCTCATTATTTTACGTTGTTAGTTATGGCTCAAAAGTAAACAATCGGCTAATAAAACAGATTACCAAAAACTAAATATAATCAAGAATGAGTAAGCGGTAACTTCAAAGGATTCCGTATCTTTGGCACACGACTAAAATGGACGGTGTGCAATAATATTTCCCCGAAACCATTATCCAAAGCATGACTACTATTACATTACAAGAACATAAAAAAATTTATTTTGCGTCTGATTTTCACTTGGGCTACCCCGACCACCAAACCAGTCTGACCCGTGAACGGAAAGTAGTAAAGTGGCTCGATACCATTAAAAAAGATGCTCAGACTATATTTTTAGTAGGTGATATTTTTGATTTTTGGTTTGAATACAAAAATGTAGTACCCAAAGGTTTTGTGAGGCTTTTAGGAAAATTAGCCGAATTATCCGACGGCGGTATAGAGATTATCATTTTTTCGGGCAATCATGACATTTGGATGTTTGATTACTTCACCAAAGAAATGAATATTAAAGTCTATCGTGATTTTCAGGAATATAGCATTCATTACCAACATCAAATCACCAGTTTTTATGTCATTCACGGAGACGGACTCGGACCGGGAGATTATGGCTATAAATTTCTAAAAAAAGTATTTGAGAGTAAACTTTCGCAGTGGGCGTTCAGTTGGTTGCATCCACATTTGGGTATTACGTTAGCCACGTGGTGGTCGGGTAGTAGGAAAGATGAAGAACGTATCCGCCGAGAGCTACAATTTAGAGGTGAAGGCGAATGGCTTTGGGCTTATGCTAAAGAACAAGAAGCCCAAAAACACCGTGATTTCTATGTTTTTGGGCATCGGCACTTGTTGTTAGATTTACCAGTCGGTGAAAAAGGTAGTCGTTACATCAATCTTGGGCAATGGGCTTATGATGATGAAAACAGCAATCACTACGCCGTTTTCGATGGGCTGGAATTAGTAGTCAAGAAATTCGCTTAAACTATTCCATTACTTTCGGAACCCTGAAATATTCTCCATCTTGTTTTGGAGCATTCTTCAAACCCTGTTCACGGCTAATATTCGGAATTACCTGCAGATTCGGGCATCTCCAAACGAGCGAGATGGGCTATTTTATGCAATTGTTCTTTGTCTATGTTCATCGTTTCTTTTTTTACTCCCGATTTCGCAATTTCTTGTCATCCATATTTTTATTCAAAAACTCATTGATTTTCTCTATATCAATGGTACGGTTGATTTCACCGAATGAATTAATGGAAATATCAAAACCTTCCAAGTCTTTATGAACTTTGGGGAGTTCTTCTTTTATTTTTTCTTTTTTCTTTGCCATATCGTTAATGTTTTTTTCTACCTAAAATTACGCCGAGAGCTATTCCAATGGGAAGCCATAATCCTATATTTTTTGTTATTACGCCGAGTGCTGCCCCAACGGCTATACACAGAGCAAAAATACCTCGATTATATTTCATAAACCATTGGTTTTAAGGGACGAAAAATAGACAAGTTACGGTATTTAATTCATAACTAATTGTTTTTCAGTGTTTAGGAGTAATTTAATGATTAATCCTAAGCTAATGCAGGTAGTTGATTAATGGCTTTTTCGAGTCTTTCTTCCACTTCCTTTTTACCCATGATTTCCATCGAAAGCATTAAGTCGGGTCCTGCACCTACGCCCGTGAGGGCTACTCGTAGCATTTGCATTACCTTGCCCATTTTTATGCCTAACTTTTCTAACTCTTCGTGTAAAGTATGCTTGATGTCATCCGCTACAAAATTCTCAATTTTTTCTAAAACATTCTTGAAGGCTAAGATACCATTTTTAGCGTCGTTGTTCCACTTTGAGCTTACCACTGCTTCATCGTAAGTAATTGGGGCGGTCAAAAGTGCCGTTGCTTCTTTCGTGATTTCTTGCGGGAAAGTTACTCTTTCTTTGAACAGGTGAACAATTTTTTGTGCTTTATCAGACTCAAAATCAGGCAGATATTGTTTTGCGAGTTCCTCGTCGGATTGTAACTTTAAATACTGCTGATTGTACCATTTAGCTTTATTAATATCAAATTTTGCTCCTGATTTATTAATTCTTTCCAAGCTGAATGCTTCGAAGAGTTCATCCATCGAGAACATCTCTTGCTCAGTACCGGGATTCCATCCCAAAAATGCCAAGAAATTTATCACAGCTTCTTTCAAATAGCCTTCTTCTCGGAATCCCATAGCTTTTGAGCCATCGGGATTTGTCCATTCCAAAGGAAAAACAGGAAAACCTCCTAAATCAGCATCTCTTTTTGAGAGTTTTCCATTGCCTTCAGGTTTTAATAACAAGGGCAAATGAGCAAATTGAGGCATAGTAGATTCCCAACCAAAAGCACGATATAAAAGAATATGGAGTGGTGCAGATGGTAACCATTCTTCCCCTCTGATGACGTGAGAAATTTCCATCAGATGGTCATCCACTACGTTGGCAAGGTGATAAGTGGGCATTCCATCCGACTTCATTAATACTTTATCATCAATCGTTGAAGAATGTACATGAACCCAGTCACGAATAATATCTTTAAAACGAATTTCTTCTTTAGCGGGTACTTTCAAACGAATTACATAAGGCTCACCCGCTTCGATTTTGGCTTTCGTTTCCGCCTCCGAGAGCGTAAGTGAGTTATTGAGTTTTGTTCGAGTTACGGCATTGTATTGAAAGGCAGAGCCTTGACTTTCAAGGGTTTGTCGCATAGCATCCAGTTCTTCAGAGGTATCAAAAGCGTAATATGCTTTACCTTCATGGATGAGTTGCATGGCATAGTCCATGTACATCGCTTTGCGTTCCGACTGTCGGTAAGGAGCGTGTGGACCACCCACACCAACACCTTCGTCAATAGTAATTCCTACCCACGATAGGGCTTCAATGATATAATTTTCAGCTCCTTCTACAAATCTGGTTTGGTCAGTATCTTCAATGCGGAGCAACATTTTTCCGCCTAATTGTTTGGCTAATAAATAATTGTATAATGCCGTTCTGACACCTCCGATGTGTAAAGCCCCCGTTGGGCTTGGTGCAAAACGTACTCTTACTGGTTTGGTCATATTTTTAATGATTGAGTGACTGAGTGATTGAGTGATAGAATGAGAATTACCTGTGATTATTCACTCATTCTATCATTCGCTCACTATATCATTGGATTGCTATGCACGAAATCTCTACATTTACATCTTTGGGTAAACGAGCTACTTCTACGGTTTCACGGGCAGGTGGGTTACTGCTGAAATAAGCACCATAAACCCCGTTGATGGTGGCAAAATTATTCATATCTTTTACAAAAATGGAACACTTCACTACGTTCTCGAAAGTCATGTTCGCCGCTTCTAAAATTGCTTTTAGATTCTCCATTACCTGACGAGTTTCATCTTCAATACTGGCTCCAGCTTCTACTTTGGCAAGAGCGATTTGCCCCGAAACGTATAAAGTGCCATTTGAAAGCACCGCTTGCGAATAAGGACCGATAGCGGCGGGAGCATTTTCCGTAAATATGATTTGTTTCATTGCAATTGTTTGTTGGTTTAATTTATCCGCAAGTTACAAAAAGCTATGGGTTTTGTCTATTGATTTGCTTGAGGCTACTTCAAAAAAATATTTTCCAAACAAATGAATATTGCTCTTAGTTAGTTAATAGACTCATCAATCGTCTTGAAATGATACAAAGTGTACTCAAAATACTAACAAAAACGCCCACTTGGCTCACCGTTATTTTAGGTAGTTTTTTAGTGGTTTGGCAATGGTTTGGCAATAGTATTTCGCAGGAAATACAGCTTGCTTTATTTGCTACGTTGATTTTACTGACGGGAATTCCGCATGGGGCATTAGACCATCTCATCCAGAAAGAGATTGATAAACACGCCCGAAGGAAATATAATTTTTGGCTGTTTTTGTTAAAATACTTTTTCGTCATGATTATTTACGGAGCGTTGTGGTACTGGTCGGCAGGAATAAGTTTATTTATTTTTTTGGTGATTTCAGCGTGGCATTTTGGCGAGACTGATTTAGAAAAGATACCCACCGAAGCCACCATTTGGTCTTTCACACGCCTTATTTATGGTTTTTATATTTTAGCTTTTATTTTATTAACTCATGCTGACGAAGTAAATCCCATTATTGAGCAAATGATTGGTAGTCAATCGGTTGTGTTAAAATATTGGCAATTTGTTCAGCAGAATGTAAAGCAAATATTGTATTTATTGGGTTTATCCCTTTGTACATTTTTTATTGTTTCGCAATCCGAATATTTTGTGCAATTTGATAAAATCAGGCTTTTTCGCCTTGCGTTTATTCTTATTTGTACAATTTACTTACCGTTGTTACCTGCTTTTGCTCTGTATTTTGGTGGCTGGCACGCCCTATGTGCATTTGATACCATCCATGAGTACTTACGCAAAGACCGTCCTTTTTTATCTTTCAAATTAGTGTATCTTAAAGCCCTGCCTTTTACGATACTATCTATCTTATTTTTGGGTGGATTTTTGATGTACTGTCATTATATCAATTCTCAGTTATCTCCCTTTCCTATTTTATTCATTTTCATCTCATTAATTACTTTGCCACATCTTATTATCTCTCATCAGATGAATCACCAGACAAAATAAAATTTGTTGAATTTTTTAATACATTTATTAAACAAAATTAAAACTATCAAGTTATATAATTGAATTAATTAAATTTCATATTAAAAAAATCCATTAAAATCCAAACGTTTATCATTATGAACACATTCAACATCCTCTTGAATGGTAATCTCCAAGCAGGTGATTACATCGGTTTTACCTTTTTTACGGGCTATATGTCTATGTTGGCGGCTTCTATCTTTTTCATCGTTGAAAGAGGTACAGTTTCTGACAAATGGAAAACCTCGTTACTCATTTCTGCTTTGATTACATTCATTGCTGCCGTGCATTATTTCTATATGAGAGGTGTATGGTTAGAAACGGGAACGTCTCCCACTCAATTTCGTTACATAGACTGGACACTTACTGTGCCTTTAATGTGTATTGAGTATTTCTTAATTTTAAGACCAGCAGGTGCTAAAAGTGGAATGCTCGTGCGATTATTAGCAGGTTCAATCTTGATGTTAGTAGCGGGTTACATTGGTGAAGCCATCACTCCTGAAAGCAATGTACTATGGGGTATCATCTCAACGGTAGGTTGGGCAGCAATCATCTATGAAATTTACATGGGTGAAGCCTCTAAGTTAGCGGCATCTTCAGGTAGTACTGCTGTTATTGATGGTTACAAAGTGATGAGATGGTTTACTTTAGTAGGTTGGGCAATTTACCCAATTGGATATTGTATGTTGCCAGGAAACATCTTGCACGGATTAGTGGAAGGAGCGGATTTCTCAAAAAATTCACCAGTTGATTTAGCGTACAACATCGCTGATGCTATCAACAAAATTGGTTTTGGCTTAGTTGTTTACAGTATTGCTAAAAGTGCAACAGCTGCCGAACAAGTAAAGACAGCTTAAGATTAATGGTATTAATACCAACCACAACAAATTTATTGATTACAAACAGTAAAGGCAGGGAACGGAACTCCCTGCCTTTTTCTGTGAACACAACTCATAACATCCTCGAAATTAGTTGTGAATTATTTTACTAACGTATATACTTCAAAAATCGTTTCTATCTTCCTGATTAATTTCTTGAATTATTTTCATGAGTGCTATAAATACCACTACACTCAGTAGCATAAACACCAAGTATTTACCACTAAAAAGTAGCTCCACACGATAAGAGGCATTGTGGAAAATCACAAAAATGCAAAATACAAAGTAAAAAATACTCATGGATATGGTAATGATTTTGTTTTTCATAAGAAATGAAATTGTTTGTGGATAATACTATGAAAACAAACTGAAATCATTAAAGTTTTGGCTTTAAAAATGCTCCGTCAATTATCAATAATTTTATGTCTGATTTTATTCCTGTCAATCTTACAGATACTGTCATGATTTAAGATTTACCAATGAACCATTCCTATATCGCCTTAATATTATGATTTTGATATGTCGTTCCAATCAATACTATTAAATATTTTAGGAGGTAGAATATGAACTTAGCGTATTTATTTAATAAATTTTTTAAAGTGCATAAAAAATGAAAATCGGGGAGTGTATTAGGTAAGAAATACCATTTAAACGCTGGTTTGTTTTGTTGTAAGACTCACATTATCAAATAATTGGAAGTTAATTATTTATCGCCATGATCGTAATTTCTATCAATTATTAAGAGAAAGGCAAAATAATCCAATTTTTATTTGGACTCGTTTTAAATAAACAATACTTTTGTGACGTTATTTAGAATTAGTCCAAACAAAAATTGTTTTATAAATATGCAATCTCGAATTATTACTATTTTCCTGCTGTACTTTGCACTCTGCCAGTTTTCCATGGCTCAAGATGCAAAAATCACTGGAACCATTTTTGATAAATCACTTAGTGAACCCGTAAGATTTGCTACCTTGAGATTAACTTCTTCCAAAGGAGAACAGAAAGGTATGTTTGCGGGGGAAAATGGTGAGTTTCAATTCTCAAAACTTCAAGCTGATACTTATACTTTGGAAATTACTGCGGTTGGTTTTGAACGTTTTACCAAAAACGAAATTATCATTACTGAAAAAAATCAAACGATTCAGTTAGGTAAAATATCTGTTGAAACCAAAGTAAATAGTTTGGCAGAAGTGATAGTGAAAGGCAATATTGGTGTAACGAAAATAGAACCCCAAAAAATAGTTTATACCATGGCGGATTTGCCCATTGCCAAAGGGTCTTCGGTGGGTGATATGCTTCGTTTGATGCCTTCTACGGCCATGGGAGGCCCTCCCGGTGTACCCCGAGATATTCGTTTTCGTGGCTTAGAAAAATCATATACTTTGGTATTGATTGATGGTAAAAATGCAGGTATTACAGGTAACAATCGTGAAGTACTTTTAACACAAATTCCAGCATCATCGGTTGAAAGAATTGAAATTATTTCAAACCCCGGAGCCCAGTATGATGGCGATGGAATGAACGGAGTTGTAAATATCATTTTAAAGAAAAATGCTAATTTTGGTACGCATGGGCAATTGATGGGCGGCATGAATAGTCAAGGAGGGTATAATGCTTCGGCTCAGATTGGACATAAATTTAATGGAGGAGAAGTGTATGGTTTCTTTGACCAAAATAAAGTAATGCTACAAGGTACGAATGGTATTATTGAAACAAATGCCACAACGCAGTATAAAAATAATGCAATTTCAGGTTATCAAAATGTGAAGTCATTAGAAGACCGTGATATTTTGAGTCATAATATCAAAATTGGTACAAAATGGGATTTGTGGAAAGGAGCAAATATCGGTATCGAATATATAAACGGATTTCAAAGGGAACTTAAAATAAAAACGCAAGATACCGAAGTATTGAAAGCGGATAAAACTTTTTCATCCAGAACTCTCCGTACTGAAGACCAAACTGAAGACTTTAAGTTTAGTGAATATTCCCTTAATTTTTCACAAACTTTCGCTAAAAAAGGAAGATTAACGGCCTCATATTCACACGTAGGGGGATTTTATCCAAAACCAAAATACCAAACCGACCAAAAACTTACGGCAGCAGGTATGAATTTAGATACAAGACCCACCAAAACTAATACTTTTGAAGATAGCTATGACCGTAATAATTTCTTCCAAACGGATTTAACTTGGCAACAAAGTGAACTTTTGGGTTTGAATGCAGGATTGAAATTTAGCGGTCGTAATCGTGAAAGTCTCCAAAAAGTAGATAGATTTGATTACAACAAATCCGCTTTTATTACTACCGAAAGCCCTGTAAATAATTTTGATAGTCAGGAAAACATTTATGCAACTTACGTACAAGGCACACTCACGAAGGGGAAAATTCGTGCTATTTTAGGATTTCGGACTGAGTACACCACGTTTTTTAACAAATCAAAGGCAAAGGCTTTCACCACCGAGGGTAATTATTTGATTCCTCTGCCAAGTTTCAATGTGGTATATAATATTGATAAAAGCCAGTTTGTGAAATTTTCAGTGGATAGAAAAATCCGTCGTGCGGCTTTCAAAGATTTGAGTCCGTTTGTAGATTCTACTGATATTACCAAAATTAAAATGGGTAATCCAGCCCTTCGTCCAGAAAAGGCTTGGGGCTTTGAACTGGGCTATCTGAAAACTGCCAAAAACTGGAATGCAGGTGTAAATTTATTCAGAAGAAATATTGATGGATTAATTCAAAAAGTACTCACTGACGTGAAAGCAGGCGTTGTATTGGAAAAACCAGAGAATATCAATTCAGCGTATATTCAAGAAATTGAGATAATGGGAGCTATAAAACCACTTTCTTTCTGGAATATCAACGCCAGTTATTCAAAATTTAGTAGTCAATTGAACGACGAAGCTTTGGGTGGAGGAGATGCCATCAAAGACCAATTTGATTGGTGTGCGAAAGTAATTTCAGATATTACTATTGGCAAAAATACATTTTTCCAAGTAGCATGGAATGGTATTGGTCCAAAAATATCAAGCCAAAAAGAAGAAAATACCATTCAATTTGTAGATGCCAGTTTGAGCCATCAATTCGTGAAAAAGAAAATAACTACGAGCATCAGAGTATCAGATATCTTTGACACTAACAATAAAATAACACGGGATATTACATCGGCACAAGTGAGTAATAAGATTCAGGATATTCCAGGTCGTCAGGTATTCTTGAATGTATCGTATAATTTTTAAAATTATTCATTATTTAGAATTAGTCTAATTATCTTTGCATAATTAAATAATCGAATCGAATCTATGTCAAAAACAAAAATATCAATCCTAAAAAAAATTCTTGGGCAAATTCATCTCTGGGGTGGTTTGGTGAGTGGCATTGTGGTGATAATTGTTGCCATCACGGGCTGTATGTTTGTTTTTGAGACAGAAATTAGGAATTTCACACAAAGGGATTATCGTTTTGTTGAACCACAAAATGGTACAAAAGTAAGTCTTGCCAATTTGGCGGTAACAGTAGCCAAAGAATTTCCTACCAAAAGTATTGAACAAGTAAGAGTCTATACAGACCCAAGCCGTTCAACCATCGTAAAATTAGTGGACAAAAAAGCCCTTGAGCCTAAGAAAACGAAGAAAAAAAATAAGGAAGAACACGAAGAGGAAATTGAAAAAGTAGCTTATGGTTTTAACCCCTACACCGCACAACTACTTGGTAAACAAGACCTTGAGCATGATTTTATGCACTACGTAGAGGAAATGCACACGTCTTTATTCTTGGGTGAAGTAGGAAAATGGATTATCAAAATAAACGTAGTAGTGTTTTTTTTAATGCTACTTTCTGGACTTTACTTATGGTGGCCACGCAAGAAAAATCAACGGAAAATGGCTTTCAATTTGAATCTTAAAGGTAAATTTCAAATCGTTAATTATAGTATTCATAATACTTTGGGCTTTTATTTTCTACTACCTTTAATGTTAATATCACTCACAGGTATTTGGTGGGCAATCAAACCCGTACAGAAAAGCGTTTATGCTCTAATGGGCGAGAAAATGAAGAAGCCACAAAAGGTAAATTCAACTTTTGAAGAGGGTAAAATATTTAGCCCAGATATGGCTTTCGGTTCAGTGGCTATGCAATATGCAGGTTGGCAAGAGGCACACATCAATTTTGCAAAAAACACGAAAGAGCCAATCAGAGTTAATCTGAAATATCCTTATGATGTTTACAAAAAAAGTAATCTTTTTGAGTTTGACCAATATTCGGGTAAGTTATTGAAAACAGAATTATTTGCTAATTACACACCTGCGGATAAAATTAAACACGCCAATCGGGACTTACACACGGGTCAGAATTATGGTTTGTTGGGTAAATTATTAGCTTTTTTTGCCAGTTTGTTTGCCGCTTCGTTACCCATCACGGGTTTTTTAATTTGGTATCAACGTAAATACAAAAAAACTACGCCAAAAGTGCTTAGAAACCCTGCTTTATCAGAAGAAAAGATAGCTCGTCTGAGACCAACTTTTAAACCACAAATGGAGAAAGTATAAGAATTAGTTTAGCAATTAGTTAAAAGCCTGTTTGAGTCGTATAAAAGATTTAAACAGGCTATTTTATGTGTAAAAGAAACTCCCTTTTGATATACTGCTTCAATATTATTGCCAGTATTCCTACTTGTTCTGAAACCTTTTTTACCTTTGTGAAAAAGAAAATCTAAAATGCTCCAAATAAACCGTATTCATCACGTTGCCATTATTTGTTCTGATTATCAGAAGTCTAAAGAATTTTATACTGAAATTTTAGGATTTAAGATTCAGCATGAAGTATATCGAGCCGAACGCCAGTCTTACAAATTAGATTTGTCGGTTAATGATTTATACCAAATTGAGCTTTTTTCTTTTCCAAATCCTCCTAAACGTAGCTCACGCCCCGAAGCCTGTGGTCTTCGGCATTTGGCTTTTGAAGTAGAAATGATAGAAGATGTACATCAAAAATTGAAACAACGAGGAGTTGATTGTGAAGACATTAGAATTGATGAGTTTACCGAAAAAGCCTTTTTCTTCATTTCAGACCCCGACCAGTTACCCATTGAATTTTACCAAAAATAACCATAATTTCAGATGACCAACAAACTCCTTTTTATAGCTTTGATAACTCTTTTGTGGAGTTGTGGAAGTTCTTCACAGAAAGATTTATCAGCTACCACTGATACGTTAAAATATACCGTAGAAAAGTTTGAAAAGCACAGCCAAACTTGTGTTAATAAAGATTCGTTGTGTGCAACCGTTAGCTTCGAGTATCCAGCGTTTGAATCAGCCGCCTTTAATGAGGTTGTTAAGCAGGAAATCCTCAATATTTATCACGATGACGGTGATAGTACTAAATCAAGACCTAAAAATTTTGAAGAATTAGCTAAACCTTTTGTGGATGACTATGACCAAAAAATTAAAGAAGGGCAAAGCTATGTAAACAAAGCCAATGCTCAGTATGAGGGTGGTTTTTTAGCTATGCCTTGGAACATGGAAGCCTATTGTAAAGTACAACGCCAAACCGAAAAATATTTGATACTTCATACAAATACGTATTGGTTTATGGGCGGTGCTCATCCTGTGAGTATGGAGTATTATTATGTGTATGACCGTAAGTCGTTCAAAAGGATTACTTTAGATGATATTTTTGTACAGGGCTATGGCAAGAAATTATTACCTTCTGCTGAAGCCATATTCAGAAAACAAGAAAATCTAAAACCTGCTGATAAACTTGGTGAAGAGAATGGTTACTTTTTTGAAAATGGTCGTTTTATCTTGAATGATAATTTTACTTTTACCGATAAGGGAATAAAGTTTTTATTCAACGTTTACGAGATAAAACCTTATGCAGCGGGTGTAACCGAACTGGAAATACCCTATGAAAGTTTGAAAGAGATTTTGAAATGATAGAGAGGGGCGGTGATGCGACTTTAACGTATTACATTAAAATCGCATCCCTTCTCCGTGATAAATAGAAAAAAGAGGTAAACGGGGCATAAGAGTGAACGAACTACTAATTTACAATCTTAAATCGTTGAAAGTAAGGACTATAATTACGTTTCAACGATTTCTATCGAGAACTAAAAACTATTTTTTAGTGGATAAAAATCTGATATTTATATCTAATACATTTAATAATAGATAGGTTCCTAAAGCCAAAAGACTTATTGCGAGTATCGGAATTATAATCAACATTGTTTGCGAGGTAATTATTCTACAAATCAACTAAGTTTTTTTGATTGGTTTTAGCGTAGAATTACCTAATCTTTATACAAAATTCAAAAAAAATCATTTATTAACATTTGGTAATTTTATAGAAAATGGAGACCATTTCATGGCAAGATTTTGAAAAAGTAGAGCTAAGAGCAGGAACAATTTTGGAAGTTAGGGACTTTGCTAAAGCCAAAAAGCCAGCTTATCAACTAATCATTGATTTAGGTGATGAAATAGGTATCAAACAGTCATCGGCTCAGATTACTAAACTTTACACGAAGGGGGAATTAGTGGGCAAACAAGTAATTTGTGTGACTAACTTTCCTCCCCGACAAATCGCCAACTTTATTTCGGAGGTATTAGTGACGGGTTTTGTTTTATCAGATGGCGAAGTAGTTTTATCAAGTATCGAACGTGCCGTTCCCAACGGAACAAAATTGGCTTAAAAAATTACGGGGTTCTGCTAACAATCTATGAAGTAGTTTGTTATATTCGCAGAGATTATTAAACCTCTTATCAAAATGAAGCAAAAATTACTCTACATCATTTTTTCGTTCGTGGTAATTACCACTTGTTCAAGTTTCGGTTTTCTTGAATCTTCTACCATCATGCACGGGCGTGAAAACAAAAAGATTAAAGCAGATTCCGTAAAACTGGCATCAAATTCTTATCGGATTCCAGCAGAAAATAGAACTTCAATCCTGAAAAAGGAAGAAAATAAGCCATCTCATCATCTTACAAAATCAGTGATACAACAAGTAGTACATTTTGTGAAAAATACCATAGAAGTAGTGGCGTTTGTTTTCTTAAATATTCTCAAGGTAGTTTTCATGGCTATTCTATCTTTTCTATTCAACTAAGTTTTGTTTACAAATAGTTTAGGGTACTGCTTTGTTTTGTCTTCCAATTTGTTCATAATCAAGGATTTGGCATAGAAATTGTTTTGTAGTCTTTCGTAGAAAAACTCAGTTTATCTTCATAATATCTATTGCATTCTATCGTTATGATATTGGCAAAATAGTCGTTAGTGTTGAAAAATACTCACCTCTCTGAAACCAATCATTGAATTTCAACTACTAACGCACTACCTATGAAGCTCCTATGTTCTTTTTTACTGGTATGGTTGGGAATTTTACCAGTTTTTGCTCAAAATCCTGAAGTTAAATCGGTGGGAGAATTACGGAAAATTATGCACGATGCTGATTTATCCGCCAAAATTCGTTTAGATACGCTCAATCGAGAAAATCTTTTTGCCATTGGGGTAGTAGATAGTTTGAGAGGGGAGATTTCAATAGCACACGGCAAATCACTCACATCATTTATTGATAATACCTTTGTACGAAGCGACACTACTTTTAATCACAGTGCCGCTATGTTGGTTTATACTTACGTAAAAAATTGGAAAATTGTCACCATTGAGCGAGATTTAGATAATCTGAGTGACCTTTCAGAATTGGTAAAAACCTTAGCCGCCGATAATGGAATTGATGTTACCCGTCCGTTTCCTTTCATGGCAAGAACTTGGGTGAAAAATATGAGTTTTCATGTGATAAATTGGCAGTCGGGCATCACGCACACGGCTGATACACACAAACAATTTGCTCACGAACTGTGGCACTCGGCGGAGGTGGTATTGCTTACTGGATTTTATTCTGAAAATCATCAGGGTATATTTACGCCTTACGGTAGCCAGTTGCACGTACACGCTATTACGGCTAACCCCATGACGTGCGGACATTTAGAAACATTGGAAACCTACGGTAAAATATCTTTTTATTTTCCAGATAGTAACGAAGCCACCAAAATAGTAGCGGTAGAAGCTCCTAAATGGGAAGAATTTTAATATCTCTAATAGATGAAAGATTGGTGAACGATAGTATAGTAAGCTGTTAGTTTCTCGAAAACTATCCCTTCGCTTAGTATATTCATTCAAAGAATTATAAATATGACCATAAAAATTACAACTGAGGTAAATCAAAGCCTTCTCAAAGTTTGGGAAGGCTTTGATTTATCTTTATTCTCGAAATTAGCACCGCCTTTCCCACCCGTTAAAGTAAAAGAATTTGGTGGGTGTATGAAAGGCGATAAGGTACATTTAGAACTCAATTTTCTATTCTTTAAACAAGATTGGATTTCTGACATTACCGACCAGCACAGTTCTGAAACGGAGATATATTTTATTGATGAAGGCGTAAAACTACCGTTTTTTCTAACTTATTGGAAACATCGCCATCGTATGGTCAAAAACCAATCAGGAACGCTTATTATTGATGATATTACTTTCAAAACACCTTCATTACTAACGGATTACCTTTTTTATCCTTTGCTTTATCTTCAATTTTTGTACAGAAAACCCATTTATCGCAAAGTATTTCGATAGAGATTCTCACAGCACGGATTTGCAAAACCGTGTTTTTTTGTGTTAATTCGTTATTACTAAATCCTAATTCTCAACTCAAACTAATACTAAATGAAACTAAATATTACTTGGAAAATTTTTATCGGCATGAGCCTCGGTATCATCGTCGGGTACATTCTAAACCAAAAGTATAGCACTGATAAAGAAGCACTTGCCTCAGCCAGTACGTATTTGAATCTTCTAAGCAAAATTTTTCTTAGAATGATTAAAATGATTATCGGACCACTCATTTTTTCAATTCTTACTGTAGGTATTGCCAAATTAGGAGACTTTAAATTGGTGGGTAGAATAGGGGCAAAGACTTTAGGATATTTTTATTTTGCTACCATTCTCTCTTTACTCACAGGTTTAGTGGCGGTTAATATTCTTCGCCCTGGTAAGATGATGCAGATTCCACTGCCAGAAGCAGGAGCTGATACGGGGATTGAAGCCAAGAAAATGACGATGGAAAATTTCATTACGCACCTTTTTCCACAAAGTTTTTTTGAGGCTTTAGCTACCAACGAAATCTTACAAATTGTGGTGTTCTCAGTATTTTTTGGTATTGCAACCGCCGCCATCGGCGACCACGGTAAAATTATCATCAAAGCCCTCGATGCCGTTTCTGAAATCATGTTCAAAATTGTGAGCTATGTCATGGGTTTTGCTCCCTACGGGGTTTTTGGGGCAGTGGCAGCCGTCATTGCACAAAAAGGATTGGGGATTTTAGGAGGATATTTTTACTTGATAATCTGTTTCTTTGCTACGCTGGCATTTTTTATATTAGTGGTGCTACCCGCTATCTGTATGTTTGTAAAAGTACCTTACTGGAAATTATTAGCATACGTAAAGGATGCCCTTTTCTTATCTTTTAGTACGGCAAGTTCTGAGGCATCTATGCCCTTACAGATTGAACAGTTGAAAAAATTTGGCGTACCCGAAAGAATCGTCAGCTTTGTATTGCCTTTGGGTTATTCTTTCAACCTCGACGGCTCAATGATGTACATGACTTTTGCCGTAGGATTTATTGCCCAAGCCTACGGTATCGAACTTACAGTAGCCCAACAAGTAACCATGATGCTTACCTTACTTATTACCAGTAAGGGTATTGCAGGTGTACCACGTGCTTCGTTGGTGGTAATTGCGGGAACGATGTCGATGTTTAATTTACCTGCCGAAGGACTTATTTTACTTTTTGCCGTAGATTGGCTTCTGGATATGGGACGTTCAGCCACGTCAGTAGCAGGAAATGCCGTAGCTACTGCCGTTGTAGCCAAATGGGAAGGAGAATTAAGTATGGAAAAATAATGTTCGATGTTCGGTTTTCGATGTTTGAAAATTGAACATCGAATATCAAAAATCGAACATCGAAAATGTCATCACATCATATTATTCGAGACGAACAAGAACCTGCCCTTATCATTGCCAATGGCGAAGCGTGTAGTATGGAATTGATGGGAGAATTATTGGAATGGTCGCCGTTGGTGGTAGTTTTAGACTCTGCCATTCATCGAGTTTTATCCTTAAATATTAAAGTAGATGTACTTTTAGGGGATTTTGACCGAGATTTTGACGCTGAAAAAATCCGAGAAGAACAATATCCAATAGAGGTAGTTCATACGCCCGACCAAGACAAAACAGACCTTGAAAAAGCCTTTGAATATTTAATTAACAGAGGTTTTCCTGCGGTAAATGTTATTTGGGCAACGGGTAGGCGTGCCGACCATACCATTACTAACATCACCAATATTGTGAGGTTTAGAGAGCAGTTAAAGATTGTTTTATTGGACGACTACTCCAAGATTTTCCTTTTACCGAGAAACTACGAAAAATGGTACCCGCAGGGTACGCCCATTTCCCTAATTCCTATTGGAGAGGTAACTGGAATTACCACACAAAATTTAAAGTACTCATTAAACAATGAAAGCCTTTTAATGGGTTACAGAACGGGTAGCAGTAATGAAGTAGCAGAGGATGGAATTATTCAAATTACCCATCAACAGGGAGATTTATTATTAATGGAATGCGTTGATATTTGAATAATTAAGGGAGTTAAAAGCTGGTAAATGACCAACTTCTAACTCTCTTTTTAATTGAATACCAAGTAATGAACCATGCGTAAATAAATGCTACTTTCACACAAAATACTGAATGATAGTTTTACATTCGTAGCTCATTTTTTCTAATTCATCACTGGAACATAATTTTTAAACTCCCAAATTATCATCTGACGATGATTTTTTCTTGAAAGATAACAGAACTCCCGATGCCAAAAGGGCAATCGCAATCAATGATAGTGTCCTCATAGTGTATAAATTTAGAACTTGTGACATACTTAGTAGCTATAAAACAATATTCACGCCAATTTATTGTAAACTCACTTAGATAAATCTGTAATTTTTAAACGTTTGACGTTCACTTTTCCTTTGGTGGTAAATAAAGAAAAGATTTTAGCATTTTCGTCAGGAAAGATAAGACTCGTAATCGCCACTTCTCCGTCATTACCAAATACTTCTACCGAAGATTTATCTACTAATATCTTCATTTTCAAGGTCTTATTTTTTAGGGGAAGTTTTACTTTTTCTACCGAAGCAAAATTCTCCTTGAACATCTTACCCGATTTCGTGCGGTCGATGTATAGTTGTTGAGTTGTCAAGTTATAACCCACAATCGTTTCTTGAAGCGTTACTTTTGGATTTTTCTTATCCTTCAATTGTGCTACTTTTACACCAAAATTATGAGCTGATTTTGCATTAAATTCAACCTCTACCATGTACGAATTTTTAGCAAAAAGTTTCATGCCGTCTAATTGTTTCTCTTTGGAAAGTACAAAATTTTCCTTTTCAAAAGTTAAAAAATCTTTTTTGGGTTTTAGGGTATGGATAGGCTCTTGAAATAAACGTAACCCTTCGAGCGTTTGCTTTAAACTTATCGTTCTCGGAATTGACATTTGCCCTTTCCACGGAAAGGTGGGTAAGTCGCCAGCGTATTGCCAATTCGACATCCAACCCAAGATAATTTTCTGACTATCGGGAGCATCCGTATAAGGAATAGCGGCGTAGAAATCTTTTCCAAAATCGATATATAATTTTGTTTCGGGAGAATTGTCGTTCTTGAACGTTGAACCATCAAAATCCCCAACAAAATATTGCATTCCTTCAAATTTTTCGATTACCCCATTCGTAGAAATAAATAATAACCATTTGGTTTTTAGTGGATTGTCTGAAATGGGTAGTTCTATTAAGGCAGGACATTCCCAAATTTTCCGAACTTCTCCCTGATTTCCAAATTCACCCGAGCGAGTCCAGTTTTTGAGGTTTTTAGAAGTGAAAAATACAACTTTATATTCTTTTGGAAATACTACACTCATTACCCATTGTTGCGACGGTCCGTGCCATATTACATGAGGGTCTCGGAAGTCCTTCATTTGCAAATCAATCACTGGATTTCCTGCGTATTTAATCCAAGTACGTCCTCGGTCATTTGAATAAGCAAGGTATTGAGCTTCCTTTTTTCCATCGTGATAGTCAGCAGTATAAAGAGCCACCATACACGGTTCAGTACCCGTTTGAAAGCCCGAAGAATTTTGTTTGTCTATGACAGTACTTCCCGAAAAAATCCAAACTGAATCTTCAGGAATTGCCAAGGGAAGGTGTTCCCAGTCCACTAAGTTTTTACTGACGGCGTGTCCCCAACTCATGTGTCCCCATTTATTTTCGTAGGGATTATGTTGATAAAAAAGATGATACTCTCCTTGGAAATATAGCAAACCATTGGGGTCATTTGTCCAGTTTTTAGGGGGACTAAAATGATAGGCTGGTCGCCAGTGCGGAGTTTCTTTTTGAGCTTGGCTAAAAACTACAATGGGCAAAAAAAACCAGAAAATGAATAGATTAGCCAAAACCTGCCCGATTGTGTATCCTTTCCGTTTTCCATTTTGTTCCATTTTTTTCAAAATAGTTCGGAAAACATTCAAAACCAATGAATTAGGATTTATATGAATATATTTTCGTAGTTCTTCCATGAAATTTAGGGATATTTAAAATCTAAAAAATAATGGTATCAAGCTAATTTACTTGATGGGTTTATCTATAATATTCTAAAGCCTTTTTCATTTCAGATTTTGAGACGGCAATATCATATGTACATTTACCCACTCCTTCCAAAAGAGAAAAACGTATTTCCTTACCTTTGTTTTTTTTGTCTTGAGCCGTTAGAGAGATAATTGGCTCAATATCAGCTTCTTGGATAGAGGCTTTCCCATAAACCGCAAAAATAAATTCTTCGATATTCGCCAGAGTTTGTAGGTCTATCATATCACGTTTGTAAGAAATGTACGCTTCGCAAATCATACCAGCGGCAATGGCTTCTCCGTGTAGTAAATGGAGCTTGGGGTTTCCTAAAAAATAGGTTTCAATCGCATGACCTAAGGTATGCCCAAAATTTAGTATTTTTCTAAGTCCTTTTTCGGTAGGGTCGGCTTCTACTACTTGCTGTTTCATGGCTACTGAATGAGCAATCAAATCCTGAAAATCTTGTTCTTCAAAATCTTTTTTACGGATATTTTCCCATTTATCAGCATCCATAATTAAGCAATGTTTGATAATTTCAGCAAAACCAGAACGTAGTTCACTGAATGGTAGCGTTTTCAAAAAATCAGCATCAATCAAAACTGCTTCAGGGATTTTAAAAACACCAATATGATTTTTAAACCCCTGAAAATCAATACCCAACTTCCCTCCTACGCTGGCATCCACCTGCGAAAGTAAAGTGGTAGGAATTTGAATAAAATCAATTCCTCGTTTATACGTTGAAGCACAGAAGCCTCCCATATCACCAATGACTCCTCCGCCCAAATTGATTACCAAACTGTGGCGGTCGAGCTCATGGTTAGTCATGGCTTGCCAAATCACTTGGCACGAACCTAAATGCTTTTCAGACTCTCCAGATTTTATTTTTACTAAATTGTGTTTTGGTAAGATTGATTTAATTGTAGGATAGCAATAACGAGCCGTTTTTTCGTCGGCGATTACTTGTATTTTAGTATATTGGTTAGCACTAAGGTAGGCAGAAAGGCTTTCGGCTATGGGGGCGATGATAACAGACATTGATTAGAATTTGAGCATTAAAAAATGAATCGTTCAAAGAAAATGGATAAACACCTTCTTGATGGATTAAACTACATTTCAAAATTACCCAATTTTAACAATAATCTATGTGATAATATTCTAAAGTATTTGGCGAACTCTATTCTTATATGCCATCAACAAAGGATGTTCGGGGGGGAGTTCCGTAATTAAATAATCTATTTCATCTACTGCACAAACTTGTAAACGTAAGGTAGAATTGAGCTTTTCAGAAATCATGGGAGTGACCACCTGCTTTGATGCCTTAATCATGGCTTTTTTCACCTGTACAATTTCATAGTCAGAGTCACTGACTCCATCTTGGTCGAAACCATTAATACCTAAAATACATAAATCAGCCTTTATCTCATTGATTTTAGTAACTACTTCACCTCCAACGCTGATTTTTGATGAATTTGAAAGTTTACCACCCAATAAAATTACCTCTGTATTGGGGTGTTCTGCTAATTCTAAGGCAATTAATGGACTTACAGTAAAAAAAGTTACGTTCAGATTTTCAGGTAATAAGTTGGCGATGGTTCGGATGGTTGTACCACCACTACACAGGATAGTCATACCATCTTGTATGAGGGTAATCGTTTTTTGAGCGATAGTATTTTTCTCATCATACGCATAAGTTTCTGCTTGAGTAGCCGTAAAATTATATGACTTTGATAAAGCTCCTCCGTGTACTTTTACAATTTTATCTTCTTGAGCTAACTCATTCAAATCTCTACGTATGGTATCTTCCGAAACATTCAGCTCTAAACTCAAGTCTGAAGACAATACTTTATTGTGAAGATTAATCTGTTTAATAATCAGGGCTTGACGCTCCTTTTTGAGCATTATTCTATTTTCCGTAACAATCATTGCGTTTTTATGCAGGTTTTGAATGGTAAAGTTATCATTTTTGGTAATTTATACCTATAAATTGCAAAATATTAAGATAAAATTACACATTTTATAAATAAACATCCTATATTTGTTCATAAATCTGTAAAACATTTGCATTAATCTGCCTGTTTATAAATAGATTTATAAAAATAAACTTGCACAAACAGGCACTTAAAAATTAACCATTTAATAATTCAATAAAATTCGTAATGGTTTTTCAACGAATTAAAATAATGTTTGATACAATATATTCAAGTGATGAGTTGTATCTCAGTACATTTCGATTTATTAAAACTATTGCATTTTTATTATTTTCTCCCAAAATCATGAAGAAAAAACTTACCACATCTTTGTTAGGTATTTTAGGGTTTATGCTGATGTCTTTTTCAGTAATAGCTCAAAATTATACCATCAAAGGAAAGATTGCTGACTCCAACGGACAACCTATGATTGGAGCAACGGTTGTATTGAAAGGAACAACATTCGGAACGGCTGCCAATGCCGCCGGGGAGTATAGCCTTAATGCCAAAGTAGGTGCAGGTGTGTACGATTTAGAATTTCGTTCGGTTGGTTATTTGAGTGTTACTAAAAAGGTAACGCTGGGTAGTACTTCTGAACTAAATATCAATGTTGTGATGACAGAAGATGGTATGAGTTTAGACGAAGTCGTTGTTACAGGTTCAACGCTAAAATCTACTCGTCGTGAGTTAGGTAACTCTATCTCAACGGTTTCCGCTCAGAGTATTCGTGATGCTGGTACAAATAACTTGGCGGGTGCAGTTCAAGGAAAAATTGCGGGAGCTCAAGTTACCCAAAACTCAGGAGACCCTTCAGGAGGTATCACCATTCGTTTGAGAGGTATCAAATCTTTAGCGGGTAGTTCAGACCCCCTTTACGTTATTGATGGTGTTGTAGTAAGTAATGCTTCCGACAACGTTTCGCAATTAGCTCCTTCTATTGGGTCTGCTAATGGTGCTCAAAACCGTTTGGCAGATATTAACCCTAACGATATAGAAACCTTAAACGTGCTAAACGGAGCCGCTGCTGCAGCAGTTTATGGTTCGAGAGCAGCCAACGGTGTAGTATTGATTACCACTAAAAGAGGAAAGGCAGGAACACCTAAAGTGACGTTCAGTACCAGTTTCAGTGCTAATGAATTACGCAAAAAAGTATTTATTTCAACTTATGGTAAACAGTTTGGTTTTGCAGGCTTACGTTTGCACACCATCGGAGGGGTTTCAGCCGCTCAAATAGCTGCTAACCCAGGTACTACCACCTCCACTATCATTCGTGATGGAGCAGGTACGGCATTGGCTACCAATTTAGTAGATGTAACTCGTTATGATTACCAAGACCAAATTTTTCAAACTGGTTATGGTAACGATAACAACGTTTCAATATCGGGTGGTACTGAAAAAACGCAATATTTCGCTTCAGTTTCTTATATGAAAAATCAAGGAATTGTGAAAGGCACGGATTTTCAACGCTATGGTTTAAGAGTTAGACTTGACCAACGCCTAACAAACTGGGCTAAAATGTCAGTCGGTTTGAATTATTCAAATAGTTCATCCAATGAAAAACCAAACGGAAACGTTTTTTACAGTCCCATCAACTCTATTAACATTACCAATAACATCTGGAATGCCGATGCTCGTGATGCTTCTGGCAAACTGCAAGCAGTAGAACCTACCCGAATCAACCCATTATCGGTGATTGAGGATATGTTTTTTACGCAAAATGTTAGCCGTACCATCAATGATGTTCAGTTCAACTTAACACCAGTAAAGAATTTGAGCGTTGATGTTATTGCAGGGATTGACTCTTACTCGCAAACGGGTAATAATACTATCAATCGCTACCCTTACGCCGCTGCCGCAGGATTACCAGCGGGTTTATACCCTGACGGATTTGCTGCTTCAGCCAGTAACCAAGTAATGTTGATAAACACCGATTTAAACATCACCTACCAGAAGCAACTAACAGATAAATTGAAATTGACTGCGATTGGTGGTTTCAACTATCAATTCCAGAAAAAAGAGTTTATCTCGGGTAGTGGTGAAAACCTAAGTCCATTTGTAACAACCCCAACGGGGGTAAGCCGCTCTATTGCCACTAATTACGGTTTAGACCAATTTTGGGTTGCGGGTCAATTCCTTCAAGCAACCGTTGGTTATGACAACAAGTTATTTGTAACGGCAGCTATTCGTCGTGATGGTTCGAGTATCTTCTCAGCTTCAGAAATTAATCAATTCTATCCAAAAATAAGTGCTTCTTATGTATTGAAAGAAGATGATAATTTCTCGGCAAGATTGAGAGGTTCATTCGGAGATGCGGGTGGTGTAACGGCTCTTCCTACTTACGGACGTTTTTGGCAGTTTAGTCCTAACCCATATTTAGGTAGAACAGCATTTAGCCCCGATACCAGATTAGCCAACGAGCGTGTTCGTCCAGAACGTATGCGTGAAATTGAATTTGGAGGTGATTTTGGATTCTTGAAAAATCGTGTACAGTTAGGTATTTCAGTATTTCAACAACAAATCACTGATTTAGTGTTGAATCGTACCATTGCTCCATCATCAGGAGGTTTGAGTAAAACTGACAACGTGGGTGAAATGGAAAACAAAGGTATTGAAATTACTTTGGGGGGGTCTATCATCAAGAAGAAAGATTTTGAAGTAGATGCTAACATTATCTTCAGTTCAAACAGAAATAAAATTACTAAGCTACCTGGTGGTGCGGTTTTCATCACTAACCAGTTCACGGCGGGTGATGGTGTTGCTTTCATTGAAGGACAACCTGCCAGTGTTTTCATCGGACGTATATATGCTCGTAATCCAGACGGGTCGTTACTTTTAACGCCACAAGGATTACCTCAAAGTGAACGTGGAACGCAAACTTCTGGTGATTTAGTAAACTATACTATCAATCCAAGAGTGGATGGACAACCGTCTGGTACAAACTTTATCCGTACTATTGTAGGTAATCCAAATCCAGACTGGACGGGGTCATTTAGTTCAAATGTTCGTTACAAAGATTTAACTTTCCGTTTCTTGTTAGATGCCGTTCAAGGGGTAAATGTATTCAATGCTGATAAGCGTACTCGTAACAACGTAGGTATCGGTGATATTGCCGAAGCAGAGTTGAGAGGGACAGCTCCTCGGGGTTCAGTATTTGCCTTAGTTCCTATTGAAGAATACCGTGTAGATGATGGTTCGTTCGTGAAACTTCGTGAAATTGCACTTGGGTATCGTTTACCAAGTATCGTAAAAGGCATGAGTAATTTCAACATTACTTTGTCGGGACGTAATTTAATTTCATGGGATAAGTACACGGGTTATGACCCTGAGACTAACGCAGGGGGGAATTCAGACCGTTTGCGTGGAACGGATTTTGGTAACGTACCAATTCCAAGAACCTATCAGTTATCTTTAACCGCATCGTTTTAAATAATTTTGACATTCAAGAAAATGAAAAATATATTCATAAAATCATTCGTAATTGCCTCCGTTGCCATGATGGGTTTATCATCGTGCAAGGAGGAGTACCTCAATCCGAGTTCAGCGTCCGAAACCCAAGTAGTATCAGATGTTGATGGATTAATCGCCTTAGCCAATAACCTTCCTTTGCGTTATTCGGTGGGCAGACAAAGCCCAGGCTACACAGTTATTTCTACGGCTGGTTTAACTACCCGTGAACTCACCGTGCTAAATGCTGGTAATTTAGATGAAGACCAGCTACAACGAGGAGGTTTGGGCGTGGATGGAGCCAATGCGGTATCTCGTAACCTTTGGGCTCAGTTAAACATCGTGAAGGGAAATGCCGACTTGATTTTGAATAATCTTAACAAAGTAACTGACCCAGGTATAAAATCAGGATTACAGGCGTATGCCTCTATTTACAGAGCTTTAGCCGTAGGAACGATGGCTCAGTTTTGGCAACAAGTAACCGTAGAAACTGCTACCAATGCTAAATTCGTAGCCCGTGAAGAAGCCCTACGTCAAGCCATTGCCTTATTGGAAGCCGCCCAAACTACTATTTCATCAACCCCAATTCCTGCCGCATTTAATAGTCGTATGGTAACGGGATTAGATATTCCAAATACTATCAATGCCCTTATTGCTCGTTATGCTTTATTCGTGGGTGATAATGCTAAAGCCATTGCCGCAGCGAGTAGAGTAACTGCTACTTCAAGGTCATTCTGGGCTTTTGACGATGTTACTCGTAACCCAATTTGGGATGTTGCTTTTGGTAACGTGAACGTATTCCAACCATTATCATTGAACATGGGTTTACCCAATGAATTAGCTCCCGCAAGTGCTGATAAAAGGATAGATTTTTTCTTTAATTCTCGTACTGCTACTAATGGGGTTTTCAGAGGAAAAGGATTTTTCACTTCTAACAGTTCTCCAATGCCAATATACCTACCAGGTGAAATGGCTTTGATTATTGCCGAAGCAAGTACTCGTACTAATAATTTGGATGCAGCCGTTACTGCCTTGAATGGAGTATTGACCAAAAAAACGGATTCATGGGGTATCGGTGCCGATTTACCTGCCTACTCAGGTGAAAGAACTTCCGCTGCTATTTTGACGGAAATTTATCGTAACCGTAGAATTGAATTGTTCATGAGCGGTATGGCTTTGGAAGACAGTCGTCGTTTTGCAAGACCAGCCACTGAGCGTAGCCGTACTTGGATGCCATATCCTGCCATCGAACGCAGCAATAACACCAATACGCCACCCGACCCAGCGAATTAATAAATACCACTTCCATACAAACTTATAGCCTCAAGAGGACGAGCAATGTCTCGTCCTTTTTGAATTTAAAGTTTTGTAATCTTCGTAAAATATCCGATATTAGTATAAATATTTCATCAATCAAATTTTGTCCCTTCTATTCACTATTACTCAACAAAATTGTGTGGTTTTTCTTGTGCATGAGTATCTGTATGACGCACGTCGGAATATCACAGGATAGGCAAGTAACTGGTAAAGTTACCGATAGCGATAATGCTGCCTTACCGGGGGTAAGTATCCTTGTAAAAGGAACTACTCGAGGTACTACTACCACTGCCGAAGGTACTTTTAAAATATCGGCAAAGGAAGGCTCAACGCTCGTTTTCAATTCATTGGGCTACGAAAAAAAAGAAATAAAAGTAGGCAACCAATCTGTTCTTAATGTATCGTTGGTAAGTTCCTCTTCGGAATTAGACGAAGTAACGGTTACTACGGCTTTTGGTTTGGATAAAAGTAAAAGAAGTTTGGGCTACGCAACTCAAACCGTAAACGGTGACGAAATTGCGGAATCTGGACGAGAAAATATTTTTAATGCTCTTCAGTCAAGAGTAGCAGGGGCTACCATAAACGCCACGTCGGGTGCTCCAGGAGCATCATCAGCATTAGTTCTTCGTGGCTTCAACTCTTTGAGTGGTAATAACTCTCCACTGATTGTAATTGATGGTTTACCTATCAATAACTCAACGCTCAATCAAGGACAGTTGGCTTCGGGTGGTTCCAACCGTGATAATGATTTCTCAAACCGACTTTCTGACTTAAACCCTAACGATATCGAAAGCCTTACAGTATTAAAAGGACCAGAAGCTACTTCTCTGTACGGAATTGATGCGGGTAGTGGTGCAATCATCATTAAAACCAAACGTGGACAAGCAGGAAAACCTAAAATTTCGTATAGCAACTCCTTCAGAATTGACCAAACGTATTTATTCCCAGAAACTTCTCAGAGTATTTACGGTACAGGTACAACGGGGTCATCAACACAAACACGCTTGATGTTTGGTCCTAAATTACCAGAAGGAACGCCCATTTATGATAATATTCGTAATTTCTTCAAGGATGCTCTGACGAGTATGCACAATTTTTCGGTAAACGGAGGAAAAGACAATCTTACTTATCGGGCTTCATTGGGTAGTACTAATCAAAATGGTACTGTGCCTAATACTATTTTTGACCGTTATAATGCCCGTCTTACCCTCAATTATTCAGCTTTCAAGAATAAACTGAATATGTCGGTTACGGGTGCATATACGTACAGCTACAATCAAAAGGCATTGAGAGGGACAAATGGCTATTTACAAGGACTTTTGTATTGGCCCGTAACCGATGATGCCAGCGACTATATCAATGCCGATGGAAGCCGTAGAAGATTTTTCGATAGTGAAAACTTTGCAGAAATAGACAACCCGTACTGGTCGGTGAATAAGAACCAAAGTGCTGACAAAACGTACCGAAGAAATTATAATTTTTCGGCTACCTACAAACCTCTCAGTTGGTTGGATGTCATTACTCGGTTGAGTTATGATGGCTTTAACACCGATGGTTATACTTTTTACCATCCGAGTTCAAACGATTTCTTTTCTGTTGGTGGACATTTAGAGGAATATACCCAACAATATCGTGGTTTGAGTGGTGTATTCATTGTGGGGGCTAATCGAAAAATAACGCCCAAAATCAACATGGATTTGCGAGTAGGAACTGCCGTAGATGACTACAGAACGGAGACCTTCTCTAAACGTGGACAACGCCTGACCCGACAAGTAGTAGGAAGTACAGCTTTTATTCCAGAATTCAGAACTACCGACCCTGCCACGTATTTGGATAGCCGTTCATTAGGGCGTGATACCCTCACACTCAGAAGACTACAAGGTGTTTTTGGGGAATATGTTTTTAGTTATGACAAATGGCTTACGCTTACGCTTACAGGACGTAATGACTGGACTTCTACCTTACCAGCCGAATCTCGTTCGTTTTTTTATCCTGCTGCCAGTTTAGCCTTTGTATTCAGCGATTTACTACCTAAAAGTAAAGTGCTGACCTTCGGGAAATTACGTGGTTCTTTGGCAGAAACCGCCAAGGATATTCTTCCGTACAATTCACAGTCGGTATATGCGAAACAATTAACCAGTGGGCTGGGCTATGGTTATGGGTTTACCAACAACAACCCCGGTATCTTACCCGAACGCCAACAAACTTTTGAAGTGGGGGCAGAATTAAAATTCTTTGAAGATAGATTGAGTATTGATGCGGCTTACTATAATACCAAAAACGTAGGGCAAATTGTGCGTTTGGTACGTCTTAGCTACGGTTCGGGCTTTATCTTAGCCACTCTCAACGTAGCAGACACTCGTAATGAAGGCGTTGAACTTATCGTAACAGCCAAACCCATCAAGGCAAAAAATTTCCTTTGGAATACAACCTTCAACTTTGCCAAAACCAGCAATGAAGTATTGAACCTCCCTGCTAATATTCCCGAATACTACAACTCTGATACTTTTTTGAGTGCTTTCAGAAATGGTTTAGTACCGGGAGGAACAACTACCACTATTACAGGACAGGATTATTTGCGTAACTCGAAAGGGCAAATATTGATTGACCCAGGAACTGGCAACCCTTTGGTAAATCCTAACTATGTGAAAATTGGCGACCGTAACCCTGATTTTACCTTGGGTATCAATAATAATTTTACAATTCACAAAAATTTCAATGTCTCATTCCTGTTAGACATTAAAAAAGGTGGAGATGTAATGAATGGAACAGCTTACGCACGAACATTACAAGGACAAACTGCCATTACTCTCGACCGTGAGAAATCCCAAATAGTACCTGGTGTATTGAATGATGGCTTGCAAGAAACTGATAATCCTACCATTAACACTATCCAAATATATCCACAGTATTCTACTTACTATCAGGATGGACGTTTGTATGCTTCTAATTTCATGGAGAGAAATGTAAATTGGTTGCGTTTACGTCAGTTATCATTCGGGTATAATTTGCCGAAATCGTGGGTGCAAAAAATAGGATTTGAGGCTGCCAATGTGTTTATCAATGGAACAGATTTATTTATCTTAACCAATTACTCAGGAGCAGACCCTTCGGTAAATGGAAATACTGCATCAACGCAAGGAACGGGCGGGTACGGTATTGACTGGTTTACAACCTCAACGCCACGGGGATTCGCCGTTGGTATAAAAGCAGACTTTAAAGTAAAATAAGAAGAGAATAGTTATCTGACAACATAAGTAAGCATTGTTGATTTAAACTGTTGGTTATCAAAAAATTAATCAATGGTAATATTTTAAATCATAGCGTTTACTTATAACCAAAAGGAAAACAATGAAAAAAATATATATCTTACTCATACTGACCTTCGGAATGATGTCTTGTACAAACTACATCGACGAAGCCTTTAAAAATCCTAATCTTCCTACGGAAGTTACACCCGCCGAAGCCCTACCAGCTTTATATGCTAATGTGGCTCGTGGTATTCAATTTGACTCTCGTTTCTTGGGGCGTTACGTTCAAAACTGGACTATCACTACCGCAGGTGGCTCGTGGGATAGACAAGGTTATGACCCAAACTCTGATAATGCGGGTGAAAAATGGCGTACTCATTACTGGAATTTAGGGCAAAATGTTATCAATATGATGCGTGATGCCCGAAAAGAAGGTAAGGATGAATACATCGGGGTAGGTCATGCCCTTTTTGCTTTGAGCTGGCTACAACTTACTGATTATCACGGCGATGTTATTTTAAGACAGGCATTTGACACAGGTCGCCTTACGTTTGAATATGACCCACAAGAGGATGTATACACCCGTGTAGCTATGCACTGTGACTCGGCAGATATTTTCTTTAATAGATTAGCGTCTAAACAAGTATCCCCTGATTTTATTGCTGCCGATAAATGGTTTTATGATGGCAATATCACCAAATGGAAAAAGTTTGTGAGCGGTGTCAGAGCTAAATTATTACACCGTTATTCACTGAAAGGAAACTATAAACCAGACGAAGTAATCAAAAATGTGAATGCCGCCATGACTACGGTAGATGATGATGCCTTCGTGAAATTTAATAATGGACCAGCAGCGGCTGACGATGCTAATTTTTATGGACCACGTCGTAATAATATGGGAGCTTATCGCCCTTGTGATTTTTTCATTCGCTTATTAGACGGTACGATATATCCCAATGTCAGAGACCCTCGTTTAGCCTATCTATTCATTCCAAGTACTGATGGAGTATTCAGAGGACTCACTGTAAATGCAGGAGAAGCTACCACCCTCCCAGCCAACCGTAGAACGTATAATTTCTTTGGTTTTGTAGCCACAGTTGCCCCTGCGGGTGGTGCTGATGCCAACGCTCGTAGTTATTTCAAGAATAATGCACCGTTTCCAATCATGACACTTTCGGAAATGCAGTTCATCAAAGCGGAGGCCGCCTTCATTAAAGGAGACAAGACGATGGCGTTGGAAGCATTCAGAGCGGGCATTAGAGCTAATTTTGATATGTTCACCAAAAACTTCACGGGTTATAAAGCATTCACACCAGCAGAAGTTGATGCTTACATCGCTGCGGTGAGTCCCAAAACAGCCGCCGATATAACCATTAAAGATATTATGGTACAAAAATATATCGCTCTTTGGGGACATGGTTTTGAAGAAACTTGGGTTGATTTAAGACGCTATCAGTACAGCCCAGACGTTTTCCCAACGTGGACGTTTACTACTTTTTATCCTGATAATCTAAACAAAAACGTTTATCGGGTTCGTCCACGATACAATTCGGAATATTTATGGAATGTAGAGGCACTCCGAAAGGTGAAAGGATTAGATGCGGATTATCACACTATCCCTACTTTTTTTGCCTTGAAAAATTAAAGTTTTTATCAAAACCGATACGTATCACATGAAACGTCCAGCCTAAAGATTTTGACACTCAAAATAATGGGGGTTCCATCTGATACGATTCATAAAATTAAAACTTACAACCAGATGAAATATATATCAATTTTCACTTTAACACTTCTTTTTATGGGGCTTTTCGCCTGTGAAAAAAATCTCATTGAGGCGAATCAGCAATGGGCTTTTGCCGACCCCAATAATGCTAATTTAAAAGTAGTGAATGCTTATACCTCTAACGTTCCTGCGGGAGCACCGGGGGTAGGAGTAACTCGTTTTTATATTTATCAAAATACTGCCAAACTCAATGGCAATGCGTTGTCATCGCCAGGTTCTTGGCCCGGTCCTGCTACGTATGCTTCTCTGAAAACGGGAGCGTCAGCGTTTAATTTTTTATTGGATAGACGAGTTGGCAACGACTACGGAAAACCTGTAAGAGGTGATACCGCTTTTACTGCTCAGATGACGATGGAGGCAGGTAAATATTATACGATGTTTATGATTGGAGAATCGCCCAGACAATCTTTGTGGTTGGTAGAAGACAAAATAATTGCCCCCAAAGAAAATTTTTATGCAGCTCGTTTTGCCAATATCGTAGTATCAGCAACGCCCAAACCCGTTGATGTTTTTTCCAGAAGAGAGAGAAGAAAATTAGTAACTAATTTGACTTACAGAAGTATCTCTGAATTCACCGAAATACCTATTTCTAATATCAACGATACGTTGGATGTGATGGATGCTGGTACAACTAAAATCTTGTACAGTTTCAATGGTTTCGCTCCTGTAAGCCGTAGAGTTTATACTTTTTACACTTACGGACGTACAGGATTTGCTCCAGAGAGATTAACAAATTACGCTAATCGATAAAGAAAGTTCAAACAGCCTTTGAGTGATAGGAAAACTATAGTAATGGTTTCCCTTCACTCAAAGGCTTATGAATTTTCATACGAGATTATTTCTTTAAAATCATCACCACATTACTAACCGCCCGCTCTCCTTGATGGTCAAATTGTTTATTATCACAGGGGTAGTTTACGATTCCTTCTTCGGGTTGTCCTTTGATGTACATGGTTGTTGAGCCTCCACCATCTAAATTAATCGCATCTTTACAATTGAGCATCTTCGTTAAGAAAGTCAATTCGTGTAAATTCATCCCCTGAGCCATGGCATTTCGTCCATCAACGGTGATTAATAACAATTCATTATTATTCGTAACGCAAGCACAAGTGCGTGGATGACGGTTATTGTTGAAGGCATTCACTCGTAATTCCTGCTCTTCGTTATTGTATATCAACAAAGGTCCTGTAACCAAAACGTTACTTTGAGGTAAAGATTTTTCCCAATACAGCCTTGTGCCTCCTTTTATAATCTGCAATTCATCATTATCAATGGTAATAGCTGCCATGCTATGCTCAGGAATCATCTTATTGGGCAAATAAGAAGCAGAATCTAATATTTTCTTATTGATTTTAATAAAATCTACCGAACCTCCCTTCTTAGTATTAAAAAAACCTCCGTTTACCGCTCCTAAAGCATAGTTTTCAAAAGCTAACAAACTGGTTGGCTTCAACTTACGTAACGTATCTCCTTCGGGTACATAGGCATCTGCTGAGCCAAAAGCAAACTTTAGATTTTTATTATCTAACTTCGTTTGAAGAATATTAATGTATTGATTAGACGCAAAAAGTTCTTTTTGATTAAAATGGTAACTTTTCCAAAGAAGACCTGAACCCAAGTCGATAGTAACCCATCTGACATACGTTAGCATCAGAGAGTCGGCGTAATTTTGGGCGTTAGACGTGAAGCAAAATACGGTAAGGAAATATGCAGTTATTAACAACCGCTTCATATACTTAGGCAAAATATTGATTATCACGAAGATAACGAAAAAGTCTGCTAAAAACGTATTTTTTAGCAGACTTTGAGTAAACGGTTATTTTGATTTGGGGTATTTGATTGTTGATTTCGGATTGAAAATTTTAAATTTCAGATTAGAGGACTAATAACATCTATCAAAATCTAAACTTCAATACTGGATTAATCATACATTACTATCAATTGTAATAATAAAGTCGAAAATCCAATCCGCAATCTCTCTTATTCCACTGTAACTGATTTTGCCAAATTTCTGGGCTGGTCCACATTACATCCACGCATTACAGCAATGTGATAAGATAATAATTGTAAAGGAATTGTAGCCAATAACGGAATGAGTGCATCATGTGCCGCAGGGATTTCAATGGTATAATCTGCCATCGTTGGAATAAGTTTATCTCCTTCGGTTACAATAGCAATTACTTTCCCTTTCCGAGCCTTCACTTCCTGAATATTAGAAACCACTTTTTCGTAAGAACTATCCTTCGTCGCTATAAATACTACGGGCATTTCTTCATCAATCAGGGCAATTGGACCATGCTTCATTTCAGCGGCAGGATAGCCCTCGGCATGAATGTAGGAAATTTCTTTCAGTTTCAATGCTCCTTCTAAAGCCACTGGAAAATTGTATCCACGCCCTAAATAGATAAAATTTCGAGCATCTTTAAATTGTTCTGCAATCACTTTGATTTTCTCATCGGTTTGCAAAACCTTCTCAATTTTAGCAGGAATACGCTCTAATTCAAACAATAGTCTTCTGAAGGTATCTTCGTGTAAAGTACCTTTTTTACGAGCTACCGAAATAGCCATCAATGCCAATACCGTTACTTGAGCGGTAAAGGCTTTGGTAGAAGCTACACCAATTTCAGGACCTGCGTGCGTGTATGCCCCTGCGTGCGTAGCTCTTGGTATTGATGAACCAACCACATTGCAAACTCCAATGATGGTTGCTCCTTTAGATTTCGCTAATTCAATGGCAGCTAATGTATCAGCCGTTTCACCAGATTGTGAAATGGCAATCACAAAATCTCCTTCTTTAATGATTGGGTTGCGGTATCTGAACTCAGAAGCGTATTCTACTTCTACGTTAATTCGGGCTAATTCTTCAAATATATATTCCGCTACTAAACCTGCGTGCCAAGATGTACCACAAGCTACAATTACGATACGCTTGGTTTTAGCTAATTTATCAATATAATCTCTTAGACCGCCCAAGATAAGATGACCGCTGTCAGCATTAACACGTCCACGCATACAATCAGCCACTGAGCGAGGTTGTTCATAGATTTCTTTCAACATGAAATGTTCAAAACCTCCTTTTTCAATCGCCTCCAATTCAAGTTCAAGCGTTTGAATATAAGGTGATTGCAGAATGTTATCTACATTTTTTACGGTTAATTCTCCACTACGCACTACTGCCAACTCGTAATCATTCAAATAAATTACTTCATTGGTATATTCTATGATGGGCGTAGCATCAGAAGCAAAGAAGAACTCGCCCTCTCCTACCCCAATCACTAATGGAGAACCCTTACGAGCTGCAATCAACTGTGATGAGTCGGCAGTATCCATTACCACAATGGCATACGCTCCTACCACTTCTTTCATCGCCAAACGTACCGCTTCTTCTAATAAACATCCCGTATTTTTTTGAATATCCTCAATAAAATGGATAAAAACTTCGGAATCAGTATCAGAATGAAAAATATGCCCTTTCTTAATTAAATTCTTCTTGATGGAATCATAATTTTCAATAATTCCATTGTGAATAATCGCCAAACGCTCACTGGCTGAATAATGCGGGTGAGCATTACGGTCATTGGGTTCACCATGGGTAGCCCAACGAGTATGCCCAATACCGATGGTACTTGATAAATCTTCTCCTTTTAGGGTTTCTTCAAGGTCTTTTACTTTACCTTTTTTCTTGTAAACATTTAGCCCACCATTTAATAAAGCAACTCCTGCACTATCATATCCACGATACTCTAAACGTTTTAACCCTTTGATGATTAAAGGATAGGCTTCTCTATGCCCAACATAAGCTACAATTCCACACATTTATTTTAAAGTTATAGAAGCTATAAGTTCATCAAAGTTATGTGCGTTGAGTGATAGAAAAGATTAGGTAATACCATTGATATTTAATCTTCTCTACTTTCAACATCTTCAATTTTGAAACTGTACAACTTCAAAAAGTCAGTAATATATTGCCACAAAAATAAAGCGGAGAATTCAGATTATGAATTCTCCGCTTCAGAATAATTTATTAATGTGATTTTATATAAAAAAATCAAGCAACTTAAAATACACAACTAATTGTTAATCAACTACTTGGATTTGCTAAATTATTTACTAACGTAGGTATAATATATTTTCAACTTTATATTACTACTCTTAAACACTGCTCTATCCACATTGGTACCTACTATATTCTTTCCTGACACTAACACCCTCTGACCATTGGCATTCGTAGCAAATACATTGGGGGCTAATACCCATCCATTAGTTTTGTTTCTACCAGAAAGGATATTCTGTAACGCACTGGTTACATTAAAGGTATAATCATTGGTTTTAGAGGTGTAAGCTGCATTATAATTTTCACCACCAATGTATAATAGATTTCCATCTCCAGTAGTAGTGGTTCTCAATGGACGATTTGTATTGTTCATCTCTATCAAAACCAAGTCTTGGGGCAAAGCCAGAGAAGCATTGCTATTGTTTGGTTCTAATACCAACTCACCTTTGTTGATGGCAATATCTTTACGTTCTTTTAACTTCAGTAAAGTTGGGAAGTTCACTTTTACTCCCAACCCAGTACTTGATTGTAAGGCTACTTCGTTTTTAGTTGAAGCACTCGGGAGAATATTCCCAGCATTTATCAATTTACTGTAATCCCCTGTCCGAGAAGAAGTTAATTTATTAAAACGGGCGTTTACGGGTGTACCTCTCACACCATTGGCTCCTCGATTGTAAAATCCGATATACAACTCGTTAAATTTCGTAGTATCTACCGTTGTTCTAATACTATCAGCGGTATTAGCCTTATTTCTGAGCATATAGGTATATCTATAATTGTAGTAAATTCTTACCACCGAAAAATCAGCCGAAAAGCCTAAAATAGCAGCATTTTTGTTACTTTCAGAGGTAAGAGCCAAGCCTCTGATTCTATTCCTGAATCCTGTACCTATCAATACGTCATCTTTCACTTTTGCATCTCGTTGCGAAGCAATAAAGCTAATAAAAGCAGGGTCTGTAATCGGAATTCTCAAGGTATCGAATTTACCATTCCCCGATAGAATATTTTTATTTCGGACGGGTCTTATCCTTACATTTTGAGCTTGTCCTAATAAATTTGATTTTAAAACTGGGGCAGGACTATTGCTGTAATACGTAGCAGAAGCATCCAACAGAGCATTATCGGCTAATTGATGAACTTTGAAAGTCTGACGCTGCAAAGTATCACCATGGTACAAGGTATAAGGCAAAATAAAACGAATAGAATCCACTTTGCTCGGGAAACGCACCCATTGCACATCCTTTCTGCCCGCAGTATCTACACTCGAAAATAAGGTATCTTGGTTTACTATATGAAAGTATGCACTCGCATCAACTTCACCGAAAGTTGGGTCGGTATATCTACCCACCAGAAGGTTGTCTGTGTTATTGGTAGCAATAGAATCCATCAGTAGGGTGGAAGTACTAACAGTAAGAGTGTCCGTATAAAGAACCCCAATATCTTGTACAAAAACCTCTGAGCCAATTTCCTGTGGGTCTTCGCAAGCCATTAGTAACGAACAAATTCCCAGAACAGAAGCCATCAATAGGCTTTTATTCACCCGCCAATTCAGTGTAGAGGTCATAAAAACCGTCAATGTTTGTTTCTGAAACGTACTCAAATTTTTTGTCAGGTAATTCATTAAAAATAGTGTTAAATTTCTCTGTAATTTCTTCTTCAGTGGTAATGACGATGTCGGAATACTCAATGCCAATTTTTACAAATCCGTCATAATCTGCCGAAGATAAACTGCCCAACATTTCATCATCCACATGGGTCATTTTTACTTTTTCATAAAAACCCTCGAATGGGAATTTATGACTGAAACCATTATCAAATACTGAAAATACAGATTTTGAATCTTTAAAAATTGGGTCGTTTTTATAGGTTGTTTTCAGATAGAGTGGAATTAATGCCGTCATCCAATCACTACAATGTACTATATCAGGCGACCAACCTAATTTTTTAACGGTTTCTAAAGCTCCTTTACAAAAAAAGATAGCTCTTTCGTCGTTATCTTCATAAAACTTACTTTCTTTGTCAGTGAAAACGTACTTTCGTTGGAAATAGTCTTCGTTATCAATAAAATAAACCTGCAACCTTGCCAAAGGTAATGAAGCAACTTTGATGGTAACGGGCATATCTGAATCCCCAACGGGAACCGTAAAACCTGATAATCTGACTACTTCGTGAAGACGATTTTTACGTTCATTAATTAAACCAAATCGTGGCACTAAAATCCTGATATCGAAACCCTTATCTTGCATAGCAGATGGTAATTTTCTGATAAAATCAGCGACTTGAGTCGTAGAAAGAAATGGGGCAACTTCACTGGCAACGTAAAGGATACGCAATTTAGACATTGTTGTCGTAGTTAGGAGCTTTGTAGCTGTTAAAAAGTGTTAAGTAGTTTATCATCAATCCAAGCGTACAATCTCGGAATTACATCTTCCATTATCAATTTGGGCTAAATCATTTTTCAATAAAATAACTTTAAATAATGAAAGAGGCTTGTTGATAATAACAGAGCAAAGAAATTTGAGTAAAAAATTATGCAAAAATATAAAAAAAATACGGAATTTCCACAATAAATTTAGTTGTTGATTCGTAAGATGCAGTCTATTTTCTACTTTTACGGATTCTTTCTTGTCATTCTTTCTCAGATTCATGCAGATATTTCATAGCATCCAAACTTTACAAAATTTTCTAAAACTAAGCCGTCTCGAAGGTAAATCCGTTGGACTCGTACCCACGATGGGAGCATTACATCAAGGGCATTTATCATTAATAGAGGCTTCTAAGAATGAAAACCAAGTAACTGTTTGTAGCATTTTTGTGAATCCCACTCAGTTTAATAATGCTCACGACTTGGCGGTATATCCCCGCACTTTAGAATCTGACTGCGAAATGTTAACCTCGGCGGGTTGTGATGTCGTTTTTGCTCCTACCGTAGAAGAAATATATCCGCAACTACCTAATCTAAAATTTGACTTTGGTGATTTGGAACGAGTTATGGAAGGTACATTTCGCCCAGGGCATTTCAACGGAGTAGGTATTGTGGTATCCAAATTATTTAACATCGTACAACCAGATGGTGCGTATTTCGGACAAAAAGATTTACAGCAATGTGCCGTAATTAATCGCTTAGTGAAAGATTTGAGTTTTTCATTGAAGTTAAACATTTGTCCTACCCTAAGAGAAACGGACGGTTTGGCGATGTCTTCACGCAACCGAAACCTCAGCCCCGAGCAACGGGCTTTAGCTCCTCATATTTACAAAGCATTACAAAAAGCGAGTCAATTATTACAAGAAGGAACATCAGGAGAAGCGGTAAAAGTAGCGGTACAAAATTATCTTTCAGAGATTCCAGCAATAGCGTTGGAGTATTTTGAAATATCAAATTTCGACACTTTACAACCTATTAATGAACTTTCTGAGGGTAAAACGGCTTTGTGTATTGCGGCATTTATGGGCAAAACACGGTTGATTGATAATGTAATTGTGTAGAAATTAATGAAGAGTTATGAGTGATAGATTATGAATTATCAGCCATAAAAATTTGGTTTATTATTTTCGTAGTTTAAAGCTATCTATCTTTGTGAGATTTTTATCATTAATCAACAAATTTTAAAGTAAGTGGTTTTAAGAAAATCCGAAATCCACCATCCGAAATTAAAAATTAGAATATGTTTATTCACGTAATGAAATCCAAACTCCACCGTGTGAAAATCACACAAGCGGAGCTAAATTATGTAGGCAGTGTAACCATCGATGAAGATTTGATGGATGCCGCAAACCTTATAGAAAACGAAAAGGTACAGATTGTTAATAATAATAACGGCGAACGCTTTGAAACGTATGTTATCAAAGGTGAACGGGGTTCGGGTACGGTATGCCTAAACGGAGCGGCGGCTCGTAGGGCTCAAGTAGGTGACATTGTTATCATTATTGCTTATGGACTAATGACTCCAGAAGAAGCCAAAGAACACAAGCCCAGGTTAGTTTTTCCTGACAGTAATAACCATTTGGTGGGGTAATTTGAAAATGAGGTAATTAGAAAATTTGAAAATGTATGAGCAGTCTCATTTTCAAATTTCCAAATTGGATTTATGAAAAAGACACTTCAATATTTAGTTTTTTTAGGAATTGGTGGAGGATTAATTTGGTATTCTATCGCATCAGGTATTATTAATCCTACCAAACTGTGGGAGGATGTTTCTCATGCCAATCTTTGGTGGGTGGGGCTGATGATTCTCCTCACATTTGTAGCACATGGAAGTCGTGCAGCTCGGTGGCAACTTCTTTTAGAACCTTTGGGGTATAAGCCCTCTTTTTTCAACGTTAATAATGCAGTATGGTTGGGTTATTTTGCCAATAACTTAGTACCCCGTTTGGGTGAAGTTACCCGTTGTAGTCAGTTGTATAAAAGTGATGATATTCCCGTTGAGAAATCATTGGGAACGGTGGTTACTGACCGCCTTTTCGACGTTGTTTCTTTGTTTGTTTTGTTAATTATTCACTTCATCATCGACTTTGATAAACTGTGGGCATTTATCAATCAGCAATTAAGTCAGAACCAACATACTGGGAGTCAGAAATGGAATCTGTTGTTCTTTTTAATGATTGGAGTGGCAGTTGTGGGTATGATTTTATTTGTTTTCAGGAAAAAAATACTTCAAATTTCGATTGTTAAATTAATTTTTGAGAAACTAAAAGGACTCATTGACGGACTTTTGAGTATTAAAGATTTAAAAAATCCGAAACTTTTTCTGTTTTATACCGTCTTGATTTGGACGATGTATTGGTTGATGGGTTATGTGCTATTTTTTGCCATACCCAAATTTTCAAATTTACCACCCATTGCGGGCTTAACCTTTTTGGTATCAGGAGCTTTGGCGATGATTTTACCTTCACCCGGTGGAGCGGGTACGGTTACAGCTATTGTTTCGCCCGTTTTAGTAACCATGTATGGATTATCTAAAGATGACGCAGGAACACTCTCTACTTTTGTTCAGAGTTCACAAATGCTATCTACGTTGGTAATTGGGGTAATTATTTTTGTGATTTCTATTTTTACGAATAAAAAGACAAGTTAGTAGAGTATAGAGATTAGATGATAGATGTATTGGTTTGTAAGGTTGTATGCAAAACCCCTATCCCTAAATCTCTTTCCCCGTTAGGGAAAGGGACTTTAAAAGCCCTCCCTATTGGGGAGGGTTGGGTGGGGTTAATGAGTACAACCTTATAAACCAATACAGATAGAGATTAGAAAATTCTCTATAATCTATTCTCTAACCTCTACAATATATCATCTATCATCTAAAAATTATGACCGAGCATAAAATTTACAGTCGAGAGTCCATTACTGAACAAGTACAAAAATGGCAAGCGGAAGGAAAAGAAATCGTTTTTACAAATGGTTGTTTTGATATTGTACACTTAGGACACATAGATTATTTAGAAAAAGCCCGTGGATTGGGAGATAAATTGGTACTGGGTTTAAATACCGATGCCTCCGTTCGCCGACTAAAAGGAGAAACTCGTCCTGTGGTGAATGAATACGCTCGCTCACGGATGATGGCAGCTTTTGAATTTGTAGATGCCGTAGTACTATTTGATGAACCTACCCCATTAGAACTTATCCAAACCGTAAAGCCTGATGTTTTAGTAAAAGGAGATGATTATTCACTTGAAACTATTGTAGGAGCAGATTTTGTTATAGCAAAAGGAGGAAACGTAAAAACAATTCCTTTGGTGAAAGGTTATTCAACAACAAGTTTGATTGAGAAAATAAAGTTAATTTGATTATATAGCTGTTAGCAATTGGCTGTGAGCTATAGGCTTAATATCAAAAATCTAAGCTAAAAATAGTATAAACTGGGTTTTGTTGAATACTTATATATGCAAACGTAAAAATAAAAAAATAGTACGTAATCAAATTTTCAAATTAACCAATTTCCAAATTTTCAAAATATAAAAATATGATAGGGATTTATTTAATTACATTTGTTTTTGCAGGAATTGGAATGTTCGTGCAATGGCGTTTAAAAAGTAAGTTTCAGCAATATTCAGAAGTTGGACTTAAAAATGGACTTTCGGGCAGAGAAATCGCCGAGAAAATGCTGAGAGATAATAATATTTTCGACGTAAGGATTATGTCAGTAGAAGGACAGCTTACTGACCATTACAATCCAACGGATAAAACCGTAAACCTCAGTCCAGACGTGTATCATGGTAGAAGCGTAGCCGCTGCCGCCGTAGCTGCCCATGAGTGCGGACACGCTGTACAACACGCAGTGGCGTATTCTATGTTACAGTTTCGTAGTTCGATGGTGCCCGTTTTAAATATTGCCAATAACTTTATGCCCATTGCTTTGATGGTGGGTATGATGATTTTGTACTCAACAGGAAACAAATTAGTTTTGACTATCGGGGTAGCCATGTTTGCCTTAGCAACACTTTTCAGTTTTGTTACCTTACCCGTAGAATTTGACGCATCACGCAGAGCATTAGCATGGATGGAGTCAAAAAATATGGTTACTCAACCCGAACACGACGGAGCGAAAGATGCTCTTTGGTGGGCAGCAATGACCTACGTAGCCGCTGCTTTGGGTATGTTAGCTCAGTTACTTTACTATGTGAGTTTGCTGTCGGGGAGACGGAGTAATGATTAAATTTCTCGATAATACTTATTTAAAAAAACCTTTCAAGTGGCTTGAAAGGTTTTTTTGATTATCATAGATTTTTCAAAAAATTAATGCTCGGAGCAAAGAAATACCCTCCGCCCTTCATAGTTACAAAAAGGTCAAAACTACATTGTTTTATTGATTTAGGGTCTCCCCAAATGGTTGGATAAGCCCCTAATGCCCTTGAGTTACCTTGTCCGATGATGGGGTCTAAACCATCTTTATCCTTTGGATTAAAGTTGGGAAATGTGTCGTTATTTACCCATAATTTCTGAATAAACTCAAATTGATTTTCAATACTTTTTTGATAACTCATAAATAGTAACCCAACTCCTCCTTCTGGTTTATTATCAATTTGACCATCGTTGGGGTTGTCACTTCTTGTACCATAAGGGATTCCCCTCCTTGCCATTATGTGGTCTTTAGAACCTCCAATATCAGAACGTGGATTAGATTTTCGGATATGGGCATGATAAGGACACTTAGATTCATCTAATTTTCCTTCATTAGTCTTATCATAATCAAAATTATTGATGACAGCACTGTTTATTATTCCAGGTTCTGAGCTAATTTGTACGGGAGTTCCGTCCTCAAAACGCCCAACAAGCATTGCTCCTGCTCTTTCTTCATCTTCGCCAGTTAATCCAAGTTTATTAGCTAATTCTTTCTCTGCTTTCTTAAAACCTTTCACATTTTGTTCTAATTTTCTAAAAACTAAAAAACTACCCATAGCTGTACTTAATTCAGAAAAGGGGTCTTTTATTAACACTAAATCAATCTCTGCACTTGGATTGAATGTAGATTGTAAATTGGGAGGAATGCTATTATCTGCTTGATATTTTTCTATTTCATCTTCAAAGAACAAAGGTTGAGAAATACCATCAACATATCCAAAATGCTCAATACCCGCTTTTTCACTATTGAATATCGCATCCCCGATTTCTGTAAAAACTACATCCGCAAAGTCTTGTATTTCCCTTCTAATATCTAATACTTTACGACTGACATTTCCAGCATTAGAATCGGCTATTATTAATAAAAAATGGGCATCATCATTTAGTCCTTTTTCCCATTTATCAGGGCTCGGGTCTTGTAAATCAGCTTTTCTCATCCCATTGTTAAAAGATGTATCGAATACAGAATTCATATCTCCCTCTCCGAGATTAAGTAAATAACGATACCCTGCCGCACTGATATGAATACAACCAAATATACCTGAATCGATTTCTTTATCTTTCCAAAGAGCATTACTACGCAGTTGAGAATAACAAGATTTTATTAATGGGTTTTCGCCTTCTACTAAATGGCGTAGCCATTGCTTCATTTTTTCCTGATTGCCTGTTTTCCCAGTAATAAAAAGATTAGCAGTATGATGACGACCGTGACCTTTCAAGATATTACCTTGAATGCTCTCAAGGAGACCTCTGTTTGATAAATCAAATTGATTAATTGGCATTGCATTAACTGGTTAAATTGTGAATTAGAAGTTTTGTATATTAGTCGTAATAAACTGAAAACCAACAACATGATTTTCAATTTATTTCTGAAAAGGTGCATCAAACGTAACAAAAAAAGCTAAACCATTGAGGTTTAGCTTCATTTACTTATCAAAAATCTTATTTAACGGTCAGTTGTGATATTCTTCATTGAAAGTTTATCCTCTCCAACCACCGCCAAGTGATTTGTATAATCCAATCACGGCGTTGTATTGTCTTTTCTTCAGATTTATCAATTCTATCTGAGACTGTAAGGCATTTTTCTGAGCGGTAATCACTTCTAAATAAGTGGCTCTCCCCGAACGAAACAACTCTGCCGAAGTATTGATAGATTGCCGTAAAACCTCTACTTCTTGGGCTTTCAAGTCGTACATTTCGTTGGTATTCTGAATGACATTCAACTGGTTGTAAACTTCGGTAAAACTATTAACAATCGTTTTTTGATAGTTGATATAAGCCGTTTTTTGGTCGGCTTTGGCTGCCATCAAATCAGCGATTATTTGACGGCGATTGGCTAATGGAGCCGTTAGTCCTCCGAAGGTACTCATTGCCAATGAGGCAGGATTTAACCATAAAAGTGCTTTGAACGACTGAAAGCCAAGCCCTCCCGTAAGGGTAAGAGAAGGATAAAAAGCGGCTTTAGCCGTAAATAAATTGGCATTAGTAGCTAATAATTCTAATTCGGCCTGTTTGATGTCAGGACGATTTTCAAGGAGTCTCGAAGGCACACCTACCGATAATTTAGGGGGAATTACCCTCGACCAAGCCACTTTAGGTCGTTTTATACTCTGTGGATAACGCCCCAACAAAAGGTTGATTCTACTCTCAGCTTCAATAATTTCTTGTTTTACCTCAATTTTTAATGATTTTGAACTTAATAATTGGGCGTTTAATAAATCTACCCCCAACTGATTGGCTTGCCCTGCTTGTTTCAAAACCTTAATGATTTCTACGGCTCTATCTTGAAGGATAATATTTTCTTCCAAAAACTCCAATTCGTTGTCTAATATCAGTAATTCGTAATAAGCCGAAGCCACTTGCGAAACTAACTCGCTTATAACTAAGCTTTTACCTGCTTCGGAAGCTAATAATTTGGTAATTGCTGATGACTTCTGACTTTTGAGTTTTCCCCACAAATCTATCTCCCACGATGACTGTACTCCGACATAATAATCGGGAATAATAGGGTTTGGAATTTTTTGTTTATCATCAATATTCGTTGAAAACTGAGTATCATAATTACCTACTCCATCAATGGTATAATTACCGAATTTTCGCTGCCCAATGGCAAAATTACCTGCCAAATCTGGTTTACCCAAACCTTGTGTAAAACGAACGCCTGCACGAGCCATCTCAATTTTTTGTAGGGTCATCTGCAAATCAAAATTGTTCCTCAGCACGGTGTCAATTAATGCAATGAGTGTGGTATCTGAAAAAAATGTTTTGATGATTGGTAACGTATTAATGGCAGAATCTGACTTAGCAATAAACTTGGTGGGCATTGCTAAAAGTGGTCTATTCTGAGGTATTTCTTGTTTAATTTTACAAGACACCAAAAGCCCAACTATCATTACGAGCCCAATAATTTTATAATTAAACATACGCTTCTTCAATCGTTTTTTTAGTGTTCTTCTTTCGTTTTCCTTTATTCAATCCTGCAAAAATCACGTATAGTCCCGGTATAATCATTACGCCAAAAACAGTTCCGAAAAGCATACCACCAGCGGCAGCTGTACCGATAGTTCGATTTCCGATAGCACCCGCTCCCGAAGCAAACATTAAGGGAATAAGCCCCGCAATAAATGCAAATGAAGTCATTAAGATAGGACGAAAACGAGCTACCGCACCGCCTACAACTGCTTTCAGTATGGTTTTACCTTGCTTTTGCTGTAAAATGGCAAATTCCACAATCAGAATAGCATTTTTCCCTAATAGACCAATCAGCATCACCATGGCTACTTGGGCGTAAATATTATTCTCTAAACCAAACAAATACAAGAAAAATAAAGAGCCAAAAATCCCTACGGGCAAGGATAGAATTACAGGAATTGGTAAGATGAAACTCTCGTACTGAGCTGATAACACTAAATAAACGAAAATTAAACAGATAATAAACACTATAATAACCTGATTGCCAGAAAGCACTTCTTCACGGGTCATCCCCGACCACTCATAAGTATAACCTCTTGGTAGTTCTTTGGCGGCCACTTCTTCAATAGCCTTAATGGCATCGCCAGAGCTGTACCCTTTGGCAGGTTCACCATTAAGCATTGCCGATACGTACATATTATACCGAGTTAATTGCTCTGGACCATACACTCGTTCTACTCTACTAAAAATAGCATAAGGGACCATTTCTCCATTTTTATTCTTAATCCGCAATTTCATAATATCATCTGGCAAAGCACGGTATTTAGGGTCGGCTTGTACCATTACCTTGTACATTTGTCCGAATAAAATGAAATTTGTAGCATAAAAACTTCCAATCAAAGATTGTAAGTTACTCATGGCGGCATCCACTGAAATCCCCTTTTTAGCAGCCATATCTTGGTCAATATGAATCATGTACTGCGGGAAATTAGGATTGAAACTGCTAAAGGCTTCTTTAATCTCAGGGCGTTTATTTAATGAAGCAATAAATTTTTCGGCTACTTCAGCCGTTTTTTGAAGATTCCCAGACCCCGTTTTATCTAACAAACGTACTTCAAAACCGCTGGCATTACCAAAACCTGGTACCGCTGGTGGAGGGAAAAACTGGATATCTGCATCTTTCAAATGCTTGGTTTTATCAATTAGTTGATTGATGATGTCATTGGCGGTGGCATCTCGTTTATCCCATGCTTTCAGGTTAATGGTACTCATTCCAAAAGATGCTCCTACGCCATCGGTCATCATACTAAAACCCGATAAGCTGGAGATAGACTCTACCTCTGGCATTTTTTGAGCAATTCTGTCAATCTCATTCATCACTTCTTCAGTACGCTCTAATGTTGCCCCAGCGGGTGTAGTTACATTAGCGTAAACAGTACCTTGGTCTTCGGTAGGGATAAAACTGGTCGGTAGTACACTTCCCACCCCCCAAGTAGCAATACAAAAAGTCAGAAGAAGCCCAAAAGTTACTAAACGACGATTTACAATTAATCGTAATAATCGTCCGTAACGGTCAGATAGACGGTCGTAAGCATTATTAAATTGACTGAAAAAGCGGTTTAAGAAAGTATCTTTTTTAGCTTCTCCGTGAACATTTTTCAACATAATTGCACACAGAGCAGGCGTGAGAGTAAGAGCATTTATCCCAGAAATAACAATAGCAATTGCCATCGTGACTGAGAACTGCCGATAAAAAACGCCTACAGGACCCGATAAAAAGGCAACAGGCACAAATACTGCTGCCATTACCAAAGTAATAGCGATGATTGCCCCACTGATTTCATCAATGGACTCCATGGTGGCTTCTCGGGCAGTTAGGTGTTTTTCTTCCATTTTTGCGTGGACAGCCTCTACTACTACAATGGCATCATCTACTACGATACCAATGGCTAATACCAAAGCAAAAAGGGTTAATAAATTGATAGAAAAGCCGAAAAGTTGCATGAAAGCAAACGTTCCTATCAAGGCAACGGGAACTGCTAAAACGGGTATCAACGTAGAACGAAAATCTTGTAAAAATAAGAAAACGACCAAAGCTACCAGAATGAAGGCTTCAATAAGGGTTTTAATAACTTCATGAATTGAAGCATCCAAAAATCTGGAAACGTCATAACTTATCGTGTAGGTCATTCCTGGGGGGAATGTCGTTGATTTTAGAAATTCTAAGCGATTTTTTATATTTTGAATTACCTGACTGGCGTTTGAACCAGGACGTTGTTTCAATACAATCGCCGCCGATGGTTTACCGTTTTCTTTAGAAAGAACGTCGTAATCAAGTGACCCAAATTCTATATCGGCTACGTCTTTCAAACGTAACATTTCGCCACTTTCGGTGGCTTTTATTACCACATTGCCGTATTGTTCTTTACGAGTCATTTTACCTGTATATCTCAAAACATACTGCAATGACTGAGCTTCTCGCCCTGAGCTTTCCCCTACTTTTCCTGGGGCGGCTTCTACGTTTTGCTCTTTCAAGGCTTTGATAATATCATCTGCCGAAACCTCATAAGCATCCATTCGAGCAGGTTTTAACCAAATACGCATAGCATACTCTCGAGAACCCATAATATCAACAAAACCTACCCCATTAATCCTTTTCAACTCTGCCAAGACATTAATATCAGCAAAGTTGTAAATGAACTTTTCATCAACGGTAGGGTCTTCACTGATGAGGTTGATGTACATCAACATACTGTTTACTTCCTTTTCCGTAGAAACCCCGGCTTTGATTACTTCTTCGGGTAGTTCATCCAAGACGGTTGTTACACGGTTCTGCACGTTCACGGCTGCTACGTCGGGGTCAGTACCTACTTCAAAATATACTTGAATGATACTGGTACCGTCATTTCCCGAAACCGAAGTCATATAAGTCATGCCCGGTACACCATTAATGGCTCTTTCTAATGGAGTAACCACCGCTTTTGAACACACCTCCGCATTAGCTCCCGTATATTTTGTAATTACCGAAACCGCTGGCGGGGCTATATCAGGATATTGGGTAATTGGTAACCTCACCATAGCCAATACCCCCAAAAGCACAATAAATATGGAAATAACCAGCGATAGTACTGGTCTATTTATGAATTTAGAAAACATAGATTTATCGGTTTATTTGGGTGTATTGGCGTAAGATAATTCTTTGGAAATCTCTTTCATTTCTAAAAATTGCGGTTTCACAATCATGCCATCTTTAACATTTTGAATTCCTTCATAAATAATTTTATCGTCTTCACTCAAACCAGCATCAACAATGTAATAATGGGTCATTCGATATTTTGAAGAAATTGCCTTAGTCTTTACCCGATTCTTGTTATCAATTACGTAAACGTACATACGGTCTTGAACTTCAAAGGTCGCTTTCTGAGGAATAATCAAAGCATTTCTATACTGTTTCAATAAACGGACTTTCCCACTGGCACCGTGTTTTAGAATTTTCTCTGGATTATTAAATCTGGCTCTAAAAGCAATATTACCTGTACTTGGGTCTATTTCGCCTTCGGTAGTTTCAACTCTTCCCTTAAAAGGATGCTCCGCTCCATTGGCTAAAATCAGCGTTACTTCATTTGAATGTTGTGTTTTCTCTTTGAAGTTTGAAGTATAACTCAGGTACTCTTTTTCAGAAACATCAAAATAGGCAAATACCTCACCGTTGTTAGAAATGGTGGTGAGTAACGTTCCGTCTTCAATCAATGAGCCTATTTTATTTGGAATTCTATTTACGATACCATTAAATGGTGCTTTGATTTGGGTGTACGTCAGTTGAATTTTGGAAAAGGATTCATCAGCTTGGGCTTCCTCTACTTTCGCCTTCATCATTTCTACTTTGTTCTTGGCAGCTTCTAACTCCGTACCTGATACCACATTTTTTTCTACTAACCTTTTAGTATTGGTCAGCTCAATTTCCGCTGACTTCAATTCGGTAATGGTACTTTTTAAGATAGCCCCCGCCTTTACTACGTGCTCTCTGAGTTCAGGATTATTGATAGTGAATAAAATTTGTCCTTGTTTAACATATTTACCTTCGTCAATGTAAATTTTATCTAAATATCCTTTCACTCTGGCTCGTATCTCTACATTCTGGATAGCGTTGATTTCTGCAACGTAGTCAGTATGTAATGTGGTATCTATTTTAATTGGCGAGGTTACTGGGAAAGTTTCCACAATTTGTTTTTCCTCTTTGTTTTTATCACTACACGACCAAAAACAAATAGCCGTACATAATGGCAAGAGTAAATATTTCATGTTGATGAGGGGATAGATAATCAATGCTACTCGTTGAAAATGGATTTGCGGAAAAGTGAATGATTAATTTTTCAACTTTTACAAACCTATATTCATTTATTGTAGATTGAATATACAGTAATGCAATTGGCTTTCCGAGCAAGTCTTAGAAAGTCAGAATTCATTATTGGAATGATACAGAAAATTAGCGATACTCCCTCATTTTCAATAGTTTAAAATAATGGAGTAACCAAACGATAAACACGTTTTATCAAGGAGGTGGGGTCTTTTGTTCTAAACAAACATTATACGCAGATAGCAGAAAATGTCTGTTTGCATTTTCGGAGATTGAGGAAAACCAATAAGTTTTCAAGAAGTTTAATTGTAGTAGATTGTCGGTAGGTTCTACATCATCAATATCAGGACTGGTAGATGATTTCTCTGGGCTTTCGTTTTCATCGTTATCAATAGAAAAAGTAATATTCTTTTCATTGAGAGATGTTAATACAATCATGCCTCCATAAATCACTGGCATGGTCCATATCAGCAAAAAATATATTTTCCCTACTATTTTCTTGTTCAACAATCTAAACATATTTTTTATGAATTAAATCACAAATATACTTTGTATCCTTTCTGTATAATTTTAAAATTTTGAAATTGTTTAAAAAATGCTACCAAATTGATAATTGTTTCGACAAAAAAGACAATGAATGTCAATTTTTAGTTCAAATAATTTGACAGACAAGGCAACCAAAAAGCCGTAAGTGATAATTCGCAAACATTTTTAATCAAAATAATATTCTGATTTAACAACGATTAAAAATTATAACCAAATATTATTCTAAAAACAAGCAATACTCAGTATAAAATTCTTTTTGCAACTTAAACACTCACGGCTTTTGAAGCAGCCTATTGGGTTACTTATTAAAATATTATCAACTAATTAGCTGAGTGTATCTTCTAATTTTATGTTCTCAAACTTCAAGTTTCCATCTTCTCCCAAATCCATCATCACTACCGAGTCTTTGGTGATATAATTGCCCAAAATACTCTTGGACAATTCATTTAAGATACGTTTCTGCATCACACGTTTTAGGGGTCTTGCTCCCATCGTGGGGTCGTAGCCTTCTTCCGCCAACTGCATGAGGGCTTCGTCTGATGCCTCTAATACAATGCCTTGTTCTTGCAAACGCTCTTGAATTTGACGGAATTGAATTCTTACAATTTGCCCTAAATTTTCTTTAGACAGTGGTTCAAACATTACAATTTCATCTACCCGATTCAAAAATTCAGGACGAACCACTTGGCGTAAAAGTCCTAAAACCTCTTCTTTGGCTTTTTCCATCACGATGTGATTATTCCAACCTTCCATTTCGCTCATTTTCTCTTGAATAATGTGGCTACCAATGTTAGAGGTCATGATGATTATCGTGTTTTTGAAATTCGCAATTCTACCTTTGTTGTCAGTCAATCGACCGTCGTCCAAAACCTGCAAAAGTATATTCCAAACGTCGGGGTGAGCTTTTTCTATTTCATCCAATAGAATAACAGAATACGGTTTTCTACGCACGGCTTCGGTCAATTGACCGCCTTCGTCATAGCCCACATACCCTGGAGGCGAGCCAATCATACGGCTCACAGCGTGGCGTTCTTGATATTCCGACATATCAATCCGTACCATCGCATTCTCGTCATTAAACAGATAATCTGCCAGAGCCTTTGCTAATTCCGTTTTACCAACGCCCGTAGTTCCCAAGAAAATGAACGACCCGATGGGGCGTTTGGGGTCTTGCATTCCCGCCCGTGACCGACGCACCGCATCCGAAATTGCCTCAATTGCTTCCGTTTGTCCTGCCACCCGCAAACTCAATTCTTCTTCCATGTGGAGTAGTTTTTCTTGCTCCGCTCTCATCATTTTAGATACGGGAATACCCGTCCATTTGGCTACTACTTCAGCAATATTTTCTGGCGTTACTTCCTCCTGCAACATATTCGATGTTTGATGTTCGGAAGTCGATTTTTGGGCTTTAGCAAGATTAGCCTCCGCTTCTATTAACTTACCGTATCTTATCTCCGCCACTTTTGCGTAATCTCCTGCTCGTTCGGCTTGTTCAGCTTCTAATTTTAGGCGGTCAATGTTTTCTTTCTCTTTCCGAATATTATTCAAAACATCTTTTTCAGATTGCCATTTCGCCATCAAATCCGTTTTTTTATCCGTCAATTCTGCCAAATCATGATTGATAGCTTTTTCTCTCTCAACGTTATTTTCCCGTCTGATTGCCTCCCGTTCAATCTCCAATTGCATAATTTTACGTTGTAAATCATCAATCTCTTCAGGAACAGAGTCGATTTCCATACGCATTTTTGCGGCGGCTTCGTCCATCAAATCAATGGCTTTATCGGGCAGATAACGGTCTGAAATATAGCGGTTTGATAATTCAACGGCAGCAATAACGGCATCATCTTGAATACGCACCCCGTGGTGAATTTCGTATTTTTCTTTGATACCCCTTAATATTGAAATAGCATCGGTTGTATCAGGTTCATCTACCAAAACGGTTTGAAAACGTCTTTCTAATGCCTTATCTTTCTCAATATATTTTTGGTATTCCTTCAGAGTAGTTGCCCCAATGGCGTGCAACTCACCACGAGCCAAAGCGGGTTTCAATAAGTTAGCGGCATCCATGGCAGATTCTCCTCCGCCACCCGCTCCGATAAGGGTATGGATTTCATCAATAAACAAAACAATATCACCCTCCGAATCGGTAACTTCCTTGATGACAGCCTTTAGGCGTTCTTCAAATTCGCCTTTATATTTAGCTCCCGCAATCAAAAGACCCATATCAAGGGTATAAATAATTTTTGATTTTAGATTTTCGGGAACATCTCCCAACACAATTCGTTGTGCCAATCCTTCCACGATGGCGGTTTTCCCCACACCTGGTTCACCCACCAGCATTGGATTATTTTTAGTACGTCTCGAAAGGATTTGTAACACCCTCCGAATCTCTTCATCACGCCCAATCACAGGGTCTATTTTCCCCGATTTGGCAAGTTCATTTAAGTTTCTGGCGTAGCGTTCTAATGAACGATAGGTTGCTTCTGCGTTTTGGTCTTTCACGGTATTATTTCCTCTAAGTTCTTTGATGGCTTCTTTTAATGGTTTCTCTTTAAATCCATTGTCTTTCAATAGATTAGCCACTGAATCTTTTCCCAAAGACAAGGCTAACAATAAAATTTCAATGGAAATATATTCATCCGAAAACTCTTTCATTAGGCTTTCGGCTTTGGTCATGGCAGCGTGTGCTTCGTTAGCAAAATAAGGCTGTCCTCCTCCCGAAACTTTAGGATAGGCGTTCACCAAATTTTCTAATGTAGCGATAAAAACAGTTTGATTAACCCCCAATTTTTTCATCAAAAACTGGGTTGTATTAGGTTCTTCTTCAATGATAGCTTTCAGCAAATGCCCCGTCTCGATGGCTTGCTGACCGTTGGCGGCGGCAATAGAAGCCGCCTGCTGGATTACTTCTTGCGTTTTAGTTGTGTATTTCATGTTTTCGCAGGAAAAAGGGGTTTAAGGAGAATAGGAGAAAGGGATTATCGTATTAAAACATTTCTCCTTTTCTTCTGTCTCCTTTCCTCCTTCATAATCAATTTCTGAGCCACCCTCACTTTTCGGAAAAATTGGCTTAAAGTTTTTAAATAACTTCTCAAAAAACCGTCAAAATGGCTGTAAGCACGTCTTTTTGTCGGTTTACTGAAAATAACTACCCTGATAGTTCATGCTAACTTTTTGAATAATCTTCTTTAGATTACCAATAATAATCTCAATTTATACTTAACAGATTGGGAGTTGCAAAGAGGATAAGGTATAAGCTATTTGTTTTTAGTAATGTACTTATTCGCTTTTTCGCCAATCGCTTTTCGCTTAATATAATATTTATGAACAGACGTAATTTCATTGCTCAATCCTCTTCTCTCACTGGCTTGGGAATTCTTTCTTCGGTGGGGACTAAGGCTCAGAAAATAAACGCAAAGGATAGCTTTTCCTTGAAAATTTTTGCTACTAATTGGGGCTTTACGGGTGATACCGACGCATTTTGTGCTGCCGCCAAAAAAGAAGGATACGACGGCATTGAAGTTTGGTGGACTTCAAACAAGAAGGAACAAGACGTTTTGTTTAACGCTCTGAAAAATAACAAATTAGAAGTAGGTTTTTTGGCAGGGGGGTATGGAAAAGAGGCAAAAGCTCATTTTGAAACATTCAAAAGAAATCTTTTGGAAGCTACCACGCAAACTACACAAAGACCGACGTACATTAATTGCCACAGCGGAAAAGATTTTTTTAGCTACGACGATAATAAAACATTTATTGACCTTACCACTGAAGTCCACAAAAAGACTAAAATTCCTATTTATCACGAAACGCATCGAGGAAGAATGCTTTTTGCAGCACACATCAGTAAAAATTTTATGGATAAAAATCCAGATTTAAGACTCACCCTTGACATTTCGCATTGGTGCAATGTGCATGAATCGCTTTTAGGCGACCAGCCCGAAGCCATAAAAATTGCCCTCGAACGTACAGACCACATACATACTCGGGTCGGACATGAAGAAGGACCACAAGTAAATGACCCCCGAGCCCCAGAGTGGGAAAATGCTTTGAAGGCTCATTTAGGTTGGTGGGATAAAGTAGTAGAAAACAAAAAGTTGGCAGGACAACCCCTCACGATGCTCACAGAATTTGGACCACCTAATTATCTTTCAACCTTGCCGTACACCCGTCAGCCCGTGGCTAATCAATGGGATATTAACGTATATATGATGAAAATGATGAGAGAAAGGTATTTGGTGTAGTGATAAATATGTTTTACTCACAACTCATTACGTATAGTTTATTCATAAAAAAACAGCTTCCCGAAAGTTTCAGGAGGCTGTCTGCTATTCACCTAACCACTAAAATAGTTTATCTTTAAAAAGCCAAGTTCCAAAAACCCCAAAGGAACGAGGCTTTTTGGTAAGTAGATTCCCATGAATCGCCTTACCTTTGTTTTTTCTGTTTAAAACTTCTAAACTGCTTTTGAAATTCTGCTTTACGTCTTCTCGAAATCTCAATCCGTTGCCCTGTCTGCATCGTCACTGCCGTATCACTTGAAAAATCAACGTCTTTTAAAAAATTAAGGTTAATGAGGTAAGACTTTCTGATTCTGGCAAAATCGTATTGCTCGAAGGTCTCACAAAACTCTTTTAAAGTCTTAGAAATCAAAATTTTCTTTCCGTTACTGAGGTGTACATAAGTATAATTTCCTTCGCCTTCCAACATCATGACATCACGAATGACGATAGATGTTTTTTTTCTATCCGTATAAATTACAGGATGAAAATTAGTTTTAAAGTTGGCGGTTGGATAAGCATAATTTTGTACCGATGTGTTCATGTTTTTGAGAGATAAGACGGGTTTAATTAATAAGTTTGTTCGATTTAACGATACAAAGTAAAAATTTAAATCTCTCTGGTTTTAGCGTAAATCTACGCAATTTCAAAAAACAGGTAATTTTACGCTGTGACTTTTACCGTAGTAGGATGTCATTATTTACTTAGTCGTGGAACTACCTAAAAAGTAAACACCGAAGGGAAAAATATCTTTCTTATTACATAAACGCATAAAAAACAAATAATACTGTCAGAATTGGAAGCATCAACCATAACAATCCAACCAAAAACCAAAAGCCAAAAAGTAATCTATCCGTCAGCGTAGCTTTGAAGGGTGTCAAATCAAACTTAAATTGCTTTTTTAGGGAAGGTAGCGTATCAGCGTACAAGTTTTCTTTTGTGATGCCCAACAGATAAGGACTCAACGTATTTCTACCCCTCACAAAAGCCCGAAAGGTTTTTAGCGGGAAAAAAGTAATCGCTACGCTAAACATTGATAAGGCAAACAACCAAGCTACATAAAAACGCCCCCAACCACCAGACCCCAACACCCAGCCCGCTACTTGGGCTTCGCCCTGCCAAGAAGTGTCATAGTCCAACAAAATATGAAGCATATCGTGTCGCCACACATTTTCCCTACGCCCTTTCACATTGGGAATGGGCAAAGAAAAGTATCTGAATTTGAGCCAAATCCAATCACTATCAATACCTCCTTCCCTTCCGTAGCCGTGTTTTTCATAAAATAAATCTAATGCTCGTGTAAGTGTTAGTTCCATTGTTGTAGTTGTTTTACCACAAAATAAAACATTAATATTTTCTATAAAAGGATGACTCCAAAAATCTACAATTTCAAGTATAAAAACTTAGGAAAGTGCAAGGAAATTTACTGATGATAGTCGTTTTACACGATTTATTCATAATTTTGCACATCGAAATAAAAATAACCATGATACTCTCAGAACAAGAACAACTTCGCCGACAAAAAAGGGAAGATTTAATGAAATTGGGCATCGACCCGTACCCTGCTGAAATGTTTGATGTAAATGTTTCAGTAGCTGATATTTTGCAGAACTACGAGAATAATAAAATAGACTATAAATCGGTATCTATTGCAGGGCGTTTGATGTCTTTCCGTATCATGGGAAGTGCCTCTTTTGCTGAGTTACAGGATGCCACGGGGCGTATTCAGGTGTATTTCCGTCGTGATGACCTATGTCCAGACGAAGACAAAACGCTTTACAATACAGTTTTCAAAAAACTCCTTGATATTGGTGACATCATCGGTATAAAAGGATATGTGTTTACTACACAAGTAGGAGAAATCTCTATTCACGTTACTGAATTCAAGATTTTAAATAAATCTTTAAAACCACTACCCGTGGTAAAAAGAGATGAAAATGGTAAAGTATATGACGGTTTTACTGACCCCGAAATGCGTTATCGTCAGCGTTATGTGGACTTAATCGTGAATCCTGACATTAGAGATATTTTCTTGAAGCGTTCACGTATTATTACTACCATGCGTGCCATGTTTGATGCCAAAGGTTGGCTCGAAGTGGAAACACCCATCTTACAACCCATTCATGGCGGAGCATCAGCTCGTCCATTCAAAACGCATCACAACACACTGGATATGCCTTTGTATATGCGTATCGCCAATGAATTGTATCTGAAAAGACTCATTGTGGGTGGTTTTGATGGCGTGTATGAATTTGGTAAAATGTTCCGTAACGAAGGAATGGACAGAACGCATAATCCAGAGTTTACATCCTTAGAATTTTACGTTGCCTACAAAGATTATAATTGGATGATGGGCATTACCGAAGAGATTTTCGAGAAAGTGGCTCTGGCTACCAATGGAAAAACCTTGGTGAAAGTGGGTGATAATGAAATTGAATTTGCGGGTCCTTTTACCAAGTTGAGCATCGCTGAGGCAATTGAAAAATATACAGGTGTAAACGTGGAAGGGATGGATGAAGAAACCCTTCGTGGGCACTGTAAATCGTGGGGAATCGAAGTGGATGCTACGATGGGAACTGGTAAATTAATTGATGAAATATTTGGGGAGAAAGTAGAAGCCAATCTTATTCAGCCTACGTTTATCATTGACTACCCCGTAGAGATGTCGCCACTAACCAAAAAGCACCGTAGCAAAGCAGGACTGGTAGAGCGTTTTGAATTATTCGTCAATGGTAAAGAAATTGCGAATGCTTATTCTGAATTAAATGACCCAATTGACCAACGTGAACGTTTTGAAGAACAACTAAAATTAGCCGAACGGGGTGATGACGAAGCCATGGCAATGGACGAAGATTTCTTGCGTTCGTTGGAATACGGAATGCCACCAACGGCAGGAATTGGTATTGGCATTGACCGCCTAACGATGTTAATGACCAACCAAACGTCTATTCAGGAAGTGTTGTTTTTCCCGCAGATGCGTCCAGAGAAAAAAGTGGAGATGGCAAGTGATGCTGACTATGAAGCTATCGGCGTGCCAACGGCTTGGATTCCAGTTTTACAAAAAATGGGCTTTAATACGATTTCAGCCTTAAAAGAAGCCAATCCCAACAAAGTATTCAACGACTTGGGTGGAATGAGAAAGAAACTGAAATTAGATATTTCGATTCCTACTAAAGATGAAGTTATGAAATGGTTTGAAAATTAGGAATTAGAATTTGCGATTTAGAGATTTGTGAATTAAGTATTGTATTTGCAAATCACTAAATCTCCAACATTAAAAAAGCTCAATCAAATGAATGATTGAGCTTTTTTAATGACTATATGAGAAACAACAATTAAGCCTTTTTCACATTTACGGCGTTTAAGCCACGCTTTCCTTCTTGTACTTCGAAAGAAACAGAGTCATTTTCACGAAGAGATACTCCAGATAATCCTGTAACGTGAACGAAGATATCTTCGCCCGTGTTGTCATCAACGATAAATCCAAAGCCTTTTGATTCGTTGAAAAATTTAACTTTACCAGTTTGCATAAAAAAAATATAAAAATTAAAAAAATAAAAATTCTAA
>JALONS010000460.1 GCA_025454855.1 Arcicella sp. | reverse complement strand
AACGCTACCGTTTGGAGCGTAATCAACATAATCTTTTTCATGATGTCTATTTGATTAATTTATTTTACAGTACAAACTCCATCAGTACAATCTACCGTTGGGGGTAAAATAGCAATGCAAGTGCTTACTCGATTGTATCTGATATTCAACTCGTTTTCTAAACTGGTATATGCGTTTACTTTTTCCATTAATTGTTTTTCATCGGTTTTGGACAAAGCATACACAATATACCGAGAAGGACCACCGCAGGGTCTTGCTCCCATAGCCATTACTTTACAGTCGTTTCCGCCAGCACAACTTTTATTTTTCGTAAAAGCCTCTATTTCTTTGCTCAGGCTTTCTAATTTCTGCTCGTCTGCGGCGGGAGAAATATCTTCTTTCGTACAAGCAAAAAATGTAATAAAAACAAGAATAGTATATTTTAAAAAGTGTGTTTTCATATCATTAAAATAAAAAGTTTACTGATACTTAATTTCCGAAAAAACATTGGCAACAGCCTGTCCGTATTTGGCTAAATACGCTGGAAAGGGTTGGTTCAGTACGTCATTATCACTTCTAAAAACGGCATCGTCAATTCGCCAAGTTTTCTGTTCTTGTCCACTCATTTTGAATTGAATGAAAAACATTCCACCGTCGGCACAACCAGGGCATCCAAAAGTTTTACTTGACTCTTTGGTAAGCTCAACGGGAAACTTATTGACAAAAACCTTAGCTTTATTGTATTCACTAACAGGCAATTGATAGCCAGAAAACTGATAACTTTCTTGGTCTTTACAAAAGCTCTTGGTGGTGTCGGCATATAATTTTCCATCTTGAATTTTATAAATTACATCCGCTCCGCATCTTCTACCCAAGCCAATGTAGCCAAAAACCAAGTAATCATCAGGCTTTACCAAAGCAGATTCAATCAGATTATCTTCTTGATTTTTACAAGATTTAATGGATAAAACTGATAGCAAACAAACGATAATTACTACTATTTTCATGGTTATTATTTTTAAAAAATACGTTGTATAAATCTAATCTATAGAATCCAGATTACTGATAAACACCAATGCCTCCCGAAATTTTTATGTTTTTCAAAATTGACTTTTTCTTAGGTTTAGGAGCAGGCTTTTCATAGTAAGGTGTTTGCTCGGTTGTTAATTCGGGCGTAACGGTTGTAAAATCGGCTTTTATAGGTTTCAATGGGATAGGTGCAATAAAACTCACGGAGTCACTCAATGTTTTTTCTACGACTTCTTCCTGTATTTCAGCAGGTACATTTTCTTCTATTGGCTCGTCGGGCAAGGCAACCGAATATTGTTTCTTAGCTATTTTAGATGGTATCGGTTTAATATTTTCTGGTTTAGGTAAAGTTTCTATCAAAAGCGGTTTATTTTCAATGTTCGAATTAACTTTTTGTGTTTCAACTACTGGTAAAGGCTTTTCTACTTCGGATTTTTGCGTAGAAAACCACCATGCTACCCCTAAAATTGCCGTTACGATACCACCAAGATAATAAAAACGATTATCAGATTTTGGAGGAGCGTTCTGTTCCAAACCTAATTCAATCTTATCCCATAACTCCTCTGGAGGAGTCATGGAGGCATCATCAAAGGCTTTTTGCCATTGCTCCTCGAAAGAATTATGTGTTAAATCATCTTTATTCATTTTACTGACAAAATATGCTGTAAAATTGCTTTGGCACGTGCGTATTGCGACTTCGACGTACCTTCGGTGATATTCAACATTTCTGCAATTTCGTGGTGTTTATAACCTTCAATAGCAAATAAGTTAAAAACCATTTGGCAGCCTTTGGGTAATTGTTGAATCATCTGAATCAACTCTTTAAAATTAATATCTTCTATACTGGTTTGGAAATCACTCATTTGATTTTCAAAATCTTGGACATCACTCATTTCTTGAAAATGTTGCTGCGACCGTAAGTGATTGATGGCGGTATTTACCACGATACGTTTAATCCAAGCACCGAGTGTACTTTCTGCACGAAATTTGTCTAAATTAAGGAAAATCTTAATGAACGCTTCCTGTAAAATATCTTCGGCTTCGGCTGTACTTTGGGCATAGCGATTACACACGACCAACATTCGCCCTGCGTAGGCATTGTAGAGCTTTCGTTGGGCATTTCGGTCATTTTGTAAACAGGCTTGTATTAATTGAGCTTCGGTTTCCAAAGAAATTAAATAATTTCAATCTTCATTTTTATAAAGACGTTGTTTAGATTAAAACGGTTGGAAAAAGATTAAAATATTTATGTAAACTGTTGATTTGCTTAATTTTAATTTATTCGCTTTTTTACAAACCGCTTTTCGATTAATACAAAAATATCTGTGTAAATCCGTTTAATCAGTGTCATCAGTGGTCTAACATCGTTTATCTTTGTATGTAGATTTTTTTTAACATTACATGAAACAAGAAATTAGAGATAAATACGAAGTCGTTATTGGCTTAGAAGTACACGCTCAGTTACAAACTGAAAGTAAAATTTTTGCGGCTG
>JALONS010000459.1 GCA_025454855.1 Arcicella sp. | reverse complement strand
TCACCTATTTTGGGCAAATACGTGATTTTGAGGGGCGTACCGTACTGTTTGATAATATCCATTAAAGGGACATTATTGAACAAAAGTTCGTTATCTTGGTCAATGTTGAATTCCAACGTTGGGAATTCAATCGTTTGGTCAATCAGGTCAATGTAGTTCTTCATCCTAAGCTAAAAAGCATAAATTGTTTGTTATAATAGCTTTCGGCTTTGGGCTTTCAGCTATTGGATTTGAAATTTAGCCGTCGGCTCTCAGCTTTCGGCTTTTTGATTTTTTGTTATTCGTTTCTATTTTTAGGTTTTCCTACAATTAAGGTTGAACGCTAACCGCTAAAAGCTGATAGCCAACAGCCTAAGTATTCCCTCAAAAAGCGTGCAAAAGTGCAATAAAAGTATGACCTTTGCAAGTAAACAGATTGTATTTAACTCTTATTTAACGTTCTTTTGGTAGAAATAGTTTATTGATACTTTAGAGTCATGAGCTTTGAGCCATAAGATGTGAGTTATGATGATTACTTGCTCATTCCTCACGGTTCATCGCTCGCAGCTAATTTTCTTTATGCAAAAAATACATTTTATAGCCATCGGTGGTGCTGCTATGCACAATTTAGCGATTGATTTACACAACAGGGGTTTTCAAGTTACAGGCTCTGACGACGAAATTTATGAGCCGTCACGCACTTTATTAGCCAGCAAAGGATTACTGCCTGAATCAATCGGATGGTTTCCTGAGAAAATTACGCCTGAAATAGATTGTGTTATTTTGGGAATGCACGCCCGCACCGACAATCCAGAATTGGCAAAAGCACAGACGTTGGGCATCAAAATTTATTCATACCCAGAATTTATTTATTCACAAAGCCTTCATAAACAAAGAGTTGTAATTGCGGGAAGTCATGGTAAAACATCCATTACTTCCATGATTTTACACGTTCTGAAGTACCATAAACGTGATTTTGACTATATGGTGGGGGCAAGAATTGAGGGTTTTGATACGATGGCTAAAATTTCGGATGCCCCAGTAATTGTGATTGAAGGTGACGAATATTTATCATCGCCCATCGACCGTCAGCCCAAATTTTTGCATTATCATCCGCACGTGATGCTGATGTCTGGCATTGCTTGGGACCATATCAATGTTTATCCAGATTTCAATGACTACGTTCATCAATTTGAGCTTTTAGCCGATGAATTGCCCAAAGCAGGCAGTTTTATTTATGATGAAACCGATAAGTTAGTTCAAAAAATAGGCTCTCAACCACGTGAAGCAGTAAAGAACTTTCCTTACAAAGCTCACCCGAGCAAAGTACGGGACGGAAAAACCTACTTAATTTTACCTGATAGAAAGGAATTAGAAATTGAGGTTTTCGGAGAACATAACCTTAAAAATCTGAATGGTGCGAGGTTGATACTTTCTCAAATTGGGATTGAAGATGATGAATTTTACGCTGCCATTCCTTCGTTCAAAGGAGCTGCCAAACGTTTGGAATTAGTGGGTCAAAACGCAGAAACGGTAATTTACAAAGACTTCGCTCATGCTCCTTCTAAAGTTGAGGCAACGACCAAAGCGGTAAAAGCCCAGTTTCCAAACCGTACTTTAGTTGCGTGTTTAGAATTGCATACATTCAGTAGTTTGAATAAAAATTTCTTGGGCGAATATGCCAATAAACTCAATACAGCCGATGTACCCGTAGTATATTTTAGCCCTAAAACTTTGGAACACAAGAAGTTGCCAGCTATCACGCCCGAAGATATCAAAGCACATTTCAACAATCCAAATCTCCATGTTTTCACGGATAATGAATCGCTGAAAACATTCCTTCTGTCACAGCGATGGCGTGGCTCTAATTTACTGATGATGTCATCAGGGACTTTCAATGGGTTGGATTTTAATGAATTAGCTAAAACAATTTTGATGTAACACGAACTTTCAGTTCGTAATTAAAGTAAACCCCGATGCGAAAACATTGGGTTATGAAAATATGAACCGTATCAAACAACTTTTCCAAGAAAAAACTCATAATATCCTCAACGTATATTTCACCGCTGGATTTCCTCAAATCAACGATACAACCTTGATTTTGAAGGCTTTGCAAGATGGTGGAGCAGACTTAGTAGAAATCGGAATGCCGTATTCAGACCCCGTGGCAGATGGCGAAACTATCCAACAATCCAACCAAGTGGCTTTAGATAATGGTATGACCGTTAAATTACTTTTTGAGCAACTTCAAGGGATTCGTCAGGCAGGTATTACTGTACCTATTTTATTAATGGGTTACATCAATCCTGTTTTGCAATTTGGTGTAGAAAACTTCTGCCAAAAATGCCAAGAAGTTGGTGTGGACGGTTTGATTTTGCCCGATATGCCAGCCAGCGTATATGAAGATGAATACAAAGCCATTTTTGACAAATATGGTATTTTGAATACTTTTTTGATTACGCCACAAACGGCTGAAAGCAGAATCCGCCACATTGATAATATTTCAGAAGGATTTATTTACATGGTT
>JALONS010000163.1 GCA_025454855.1 Arcicella sp. | reverse complement strand
CAAAAGTCCGTATAAATTCCTCTTAAACAGAGGCATAGATATGAAAAAACTAAAACTATAAAACTGAAAAATCTGTCCTAAAATTAGGGGGTTAAGCCAGTATCAAATAGGTTCATAATTGATTCAGAAGCACTTTTGTAGTTATTTTCTTCAATAGGTTCTAACCACTCTTTATCAATTAATTCATTTATTAAATCACGTAAGTCTGTTTTCTTGCCATTCCATTTTAATTTGTACATTTCATCTTTATTTTTTGGCTTTCTTCCAAGAGGCTTTTTTTCTAATAACTCCATTTTTTCCAAAGATTTTATTAGATACTGGTAAATTTTTTCGAGTGGCTTATGGAATGAATTATCAAATTTAGGTCTTTCAAAGCAATCAGTTGTGTATTGGTTATACATTGGTAAATACTTGATTAAAGCTATCCAATAGGCGATTTTAAGTGTAGATTCTTCATATAGGTCAGCCTTACCTCTAAAAAATAAGTCAATATCCTCTATTGTATGTTTTTTAAATTCATATGCTTCATAGTTTGTTCTAAGCCTAAAATTATAAATAGATTTTTTAGGCATTGAAGTATCGTAAATAAAGTCTTTCATACTCTTTAAATCCTCAAATGCTTCTTGTAAAACATGATGAAATCTAATTTTTTGGGTTAGTCGTGATAATTTTTCCGAATCTTCGTTAAAATCATATTTCAATATTTCTCTGTGAAGCCAATTAAAAAAAATATCATTTCGTTCAATTAGATTGCGGTCTAAATTGTTATATCCAAATACTTCATACCCATAATCAAATATTTCATTATTAAGTTTAACTTTAACATCTTCCTTACTATTCATGTGAAGGAAGACGGTAAATAGATAAATGAATTTTTCTTTGTACCGATTCTTAAATATTAAGCTGTTTTTTCTAAAAATTTCGATTATTTCTTCTGCTGTTTCACTATCCTCATCTTTATTTTCGTCAGATTCTAAAAAATAACTCTGATACTCATAATGGGCTTTTGTCAAGATTGTTTCTATGTGCATATTTTTTGCTGTTTTAATCCTCCCACTTCATCATTTCATTTCGCTTGTCATTATTCGTAATTTTAATATACTTCTGAAAAGAGTTTAAATCTTTGTGTCCTGTCATGGAGCGAATCACTGGAATCGGAATCCCTCGCATGATACATTGGGTTATGAAAGTTCTTCTGCCCGTATGAGATGTTATCAATTCATATTTTGGCACGGTCGTTTCTGTTCTAACTCCTTTTTTGTAAGTAATCACCTGCTCTGGCGTGTCAAGACCAATTATTTGTGCAACCTCTTTAATATAGTCATTAAACTTTTGTTGAGAGTATTTGGGCAAAGCATTATCGTACTTCTTTAATACAGCTCTCGAATAAGTATTTAAAGGAATTATCAAAGGGTCAGATGTTTTAATGGTTGTGATAAACAGTTCGTCATTTTTGATATTCTCAGGCTTTACATTTGAAAAATCAGATTCTCGTAAACCAGTGGAGCAAGCAAATACAAATAAGTCTCTCACTTTTTCCAATCGCTCGTTATCAAATTCAAACTCCCAGATAATTTTTAACTCCTCTTTGGTAATATAAACAGTGTGAGTTTCATATTCTTTTAATCTATCAAAGTCTTCTAATATTGAAGTATCAAAGAGCTTATGTTTTGAAGCATACCGTAGAAAGCCTTTCAAATAATCAAATTGCTTATTTACACTACTATTCGCTAATTCTCCTTCCTCCAATAACCAATTTCGATATTCAGAATAAAAGTTGAAATCAATGTCCGCAAAAGTTGGAATTTTCTTACCGAAAAAAACTTTCAATTTATTCAATGCAGTTTTTCGATGTTTGGCTATTTCAACGGATTGAAAGGAGGTTCTATCGTTGATGTAATATTCAAACCATTCGTAAAAGGTTTTCTGTTCTTTTTGCTGCTTTTCAACAATAACTTTATCAGTAGTTGAATTTTCTAATTTTTCAAGCTCTTGGGTAATATAATCAAAGGTTAATTTAGTGTTATTCATCACCGCTTGGTCGATGATATTATCAATGGAGAGTTTCCTTTTATTTATCTTGGCAAATTGTTTTTCATAACCATATCCCCATGATTTTTTTAATCGCTGTCCGACTTCATCCCAATATTCAACTTTGACTTTACAACCAGTTGAATAAAGTTTGACTTTACTGTCAATACAGACTTGTACATAAACTGTTGTACTATCTTGAACTATTTTTCTATCAGTTCTTAATTTGAGTTTTGTAGTTGCCATAAACACATTTTTATCAGTCCGACAAATATAGAATAAAGAATTGGGAAAGTAAAAGGGGTAGTAAATTGTGGAATATTAAGAGATTATGAATAATATAAAGCTAAAAAACCCCTTAAATTAGCTATTTAAGGGGTTTTTGTATGTAAAAAGGACTATTTGATACTAATATATAGTGTTACGCCTTTTACCACAAAAAACTCCTCAAACGCTACGTTTGAGGGGTTTTTGCTTTTAGGATGTATGCAGTTTTATTCTTTACTCACCTTTCTCGCTACTATTCCATCGTTGGTCATGATTTGTAGGATATAATTTCCTTTATTGAGGTTACGGATGTCTAAAGTTACTGAGCTGCCATTATTGCCTTGTTTTTCAATAACTTGACTTCCTGACATGGTTGAAAGTTTTACCGATTCTATTTTAAGACTCCGAGGGGCAACGATGTTAATTTCGTCACTCGAAGGATTGGGTGATACCGCAACGTTCAACGCTAAATCAGGGTCATTGGAAAGTGGTTTGGTTAGAGCTGGGTCTTGGCGATTGTCTGAAAGAACGCTCGCACAGCCATCAGCCGTCACTACTTGTACATTGAAGCGTGAGCCTGATACAATTTGTACTACTTGGGCTCCCCGCAAAGCCTCTAAAACGGCTCCATCCCGATACCATACATTACCCGTAACCGAACTGGAAGTATATTCCCAATATTCGCCGTTGGCATCGCTTTTCTTCACTACTGAAATAGTTGGTTTAGCAGGATTTACACAAAATGAATCTGCTCTGGCAACCGCATAAAAGCTACTATTTCCATCTTGGAATGCCGTTACTTTCACTCTTCCTGCGGTATTGGTAAGCGTGATTCGTCTGCCCGATACCGAAGCGGGTCCATAATTCAAGGATAAACCAACCGCCAAGTTAGAACTGGCACTTATTGTTACATCAAAAGCGGGGTCTCCAACGGTTTTATCAGGAATTTTAGCAAAGTTAATTGTTTGATTTTGTTTCGTAGGTAATGCCCGAGTACCCACAGTGTACCAAACGGCATAGGCAGACTGCCCAATTAGATATTTCTGAGAATTGGGAACGCTCTTAATTCTACTTTTATCCATCGTGATTTGATAGGTATTCGATACTTGCTTGCTGTCTTCGTAATTATACAAAACAAAATCATCAGTTCTCGAATATTCTGGATATCCTAATGTATTATTTTCGTAGATAAAATCAAGTCCGTCGGTACGTTCAGTATTTACGCCAATTACGTAGTAAACATCATCTGATTCAATAAAATAATCGAAAGCGATGATATTGGTAGAGTTTTTAGAGAACGACGGATTACCAATATTTTCACCCTCTTCCAAACTGGTGAAAAGTTTATCAATCGCACCATTTCCAAAAGTACTACGAGAGGCATTCCAGACATTGATAAAACCTACATCCCAATAACTGGATTCTGCTCCAGTAGCACTTTTAATGACGTTGTAGGCATCATAAACGATGTTTTCGCTTTGGTGGTCCCACTCAATGGCATCGGCATTTTGTACCTGTCCAGTATTTACGCCTTGTGTATAGGTTGGGTTATACAAAGTGAACGCTCTGTTAGTACCAGCCGTTAAATCAAATACGAAGATTTGTTTATCCGTAACGGCAACCGTTTTTCCTAAAGCCCGTAAAGCAGCTAATTTTTTACCATCTTTTGATACTGCTACATTCCGCCAAACGCCCGACGAGGAAACATTTTCAACTCTGGGAGTTCCTGATAAATTTACTCTTTTAATAAAACCATCTCCAGCTACAAAATAAGCGAACGAACCATCATCTGGAACTGTCGGTTTATGCTCAATTACTACATTTTTGACTAATTCTACAAAACTGTTGGGGTCGGATTCGCCTTTGGTGCTTGATTTATATAAAATTTTTGTAACAGGGTCGTAGCTCAACAATCCTTCTGTACCTGTGTTGGTAGGTATATCAGTTTTAGGAAGCGGCGTGGTAGGTACGGGTGTGGTGGTTGATGAGCCATCCGTAATACCCACAGCATCAAATGCTGCTCTGGCGGCAGCAATATCGGCATCGGTTACACCAGCAGAGGCTTTCAAATCAGTAGCAGCTTGAATAACCGCTCTGCGGAGGTCTAGAAATTTTGAAGTACGAGTCAAATAAACCGTTAAGGCTCTGTAATATATTCTTTCGGCTTTGGTAAGCGACATACCTGCTGCTGTTGCAAAGCGATAAAAAGCATTGTTAGGTACACCAGAGTTGATGTGTACACCATAATTATCTTCTGAACCCGTATAATATTGGTTCATATTGGCGGGCTGATAACCATTATCGTTTAAACTTCTCCCTCCGTTATTAGGATTTGATAAATCTCGTAAAGCTCCAGTAGGATAAAAATTGCCTTTCATGACATCTTCGCCCAATTTCCAAAGATTTGCACCCGTTTTGTTTTCTACTAAAGCACCAAAACAATCTGCCAGCGATTCATTAATTGCTCCTGATTGACTACGATACTCAAGATTGGCAGTATTTTCAATTACACCGTGAGTCATTTCATGTCCTGCTACATCTAAGCCTCCTGCTAAGGGCTTAAAATACGTTCCTCCACTACCATAACCCATGTACTCTCCGTTCCAGAAAGCATTATCAAATCCTTTTCCGTTTTCGTCGGTAATGTTGATAATTGAAATGATTGTACCACCTTTCCCGTTCAAAGAATTTCTGCCGTGTTTAGTTCTGTAATAGTCATAGGCAACACCCGCATTGAAATGAGCAGAAACGCCATTGGCATTGTTCCAAGTGTTATTGGTAGAAGAAATCTGACGAACCGTCAAGTCTTCATTTACCTTTGAATTAGTGGCATCAATCGTCCAAATTACTCCTTGTGGGTCATCCGCCTTTACGGTACCGCCTTTAAACATGGGCTTAGTGGCATCAATCAGTACGTAGCTACTACCTGATAAATAAGTATTGATAGTTTTACTCACTCCGTTCAAATCAGTAGCGGTAGCTCTTGCGGGTCCATCCAACGTACAAGTATGATTGTATTTATCTAAGATTTCACCATTATTAGCATCAATTACATAAATCCAACGCTCTAAAAAATTAGGACGTATAGTGACATGATATACTAATTTTTCAGCATCCGCTTTCTCGTTTTGATGATAAATCATCAGTTCTGTTTTTGGTTTTTCGTACTTTAGAAAAACTCTTTCAGTAGCCGTCATCGGTTTTACGATAGACGATTTGCCCACGTCTGTCAGAGCAATATTTCCTACGCTTTCTTCCGTGAGTGAAGGGATTACTTTCGTGAGGGATGGTGTTGGATAAAAATGCCCATTCAAGAGGGAAACATCTTCTCCTGATTTTTTATGAAGAATCATCTCAGCCCCGTACACTGGCACACCCTTGTAGGTTTGTTGCATACGCACGTGGGTAGTTTGAATTTCGTCTTCTTCACTTTTAGTGATATTTAATTCCTCATCAGGATTAGATAATTTCAGGAATGGCTTTACGGCTTCCAAGTAATTATAAGCGGCGGCTGCGGTGGCGGACATTCTGCCACTGCGATTACTTTTTTTGTTGATATTCGTGGGAATCCCTTCAATCATGGTAGGCATACCATTGTCATCAACCGTAACTTTCAGTCCAGATTTTTTAGAAATCAGATTCATGTAAGATTGACTATCTGAGGGTTTTGAAAGGTATTTCGGGCGAGCCACCGTACTTTTAAAATCGGTATTTTCCTCTGTTTTAGCTTCAGCTTCTTGTGGAATAACCACCTCTGAACGCTTGACAGTTTTAAATTTATTTTGAGCCATAAGAGACTCTTCACCAAACAATAAGAGGGCAAGAAGGAATAATAGTTTTTTCATGGCGAAAAGAAACCCTTGTGCGGAGGGAGTTTATAATTATAATTATTTTTAACGTTGGTTATATGAAATATTAATTGAGGAATTAGTGTGTTCTGCTTTAGAGGATTGACAAAGTTTTAGGATATTCGTTATTTGATTGTTTTGGAAAATACTTGTGGTAAAAATGTAATGGAAATAATTAATTAAACCACTGGGCAGAGAAATTGTCTTAGGACATTATTCTTCAAAAATATCGTTTACTTGTATCTTTAAACGTGGAATGACAGTTGATGCTACAATTTCTTCTCCGAAATAATGTTGTCCAAGTGTATATTTCCCTTTTTCATCTAATATATACTTTAAAATATATTTATCGTTAGGATGAACAATCCAATATTCCCTGACACCGTTTTCTTCATACACTTCATATTTATCTTTCATCTCCTTTCGAGTATTTCCAGGGGAAAGAATCTCAATAATAAAATCAGGAGCACCTACACAACCATTGTCATCCAATTTATCTAAGTTACAAACAACACAAATATCAGGCTGTACAACTGTATGAATTTTATTACTCTTATCTGCTTTGCGTGGCGTTAGACGAACATCAAAAGGGGCAGAATATAATTTGCATTGATGTTCTTTCATAAAACCATACATAATCCCATGTAAATTACTTGAAACCTCTTGATGCTTACGAGAGGGGGCAGGCGACATTTTAAAAATACGTCCTTTAATTAATTCCAGCCGTTCTTGAAAAGTCCATTTCAAGTAATCAGCATAAGTATATGTGTCGTTTAAGTCAAGTTGGTCGATAGTCATAGATTTCATTATTTTCTTTGTATAATTTCCTGTAAAAGCCTAAATTTTTTTTCAAATGTTAAACTTTTAAATGAAATGCCTTTTTTTAGCATCAAGGTCTTCATTATCAGTAAAATCTGCCATAGTTTCTAATCAGTAGTTTTATTTTACAATCTTTCCAATCTTTAAAAAAATCGGAAAGCAAATTTTTATTTTTCCTTCAAATTTTACATTGTCAATAAACTGATTAACAGGGTTTTCTCCGTGCAGATTAATATATTTCTGGACACTCGACCAAGTGTTTAAATATCCTTCCAATTCATCAACCGTCCATTCGTAATTCATCTCAAAATTAGGCGATTCTATTTCTTCGAATTCAAAAGGAATACTGCGGTATTCATCATCAATATAACGTCTTTCGGCATCCCAATATTTTCCAATCTGTTCTTGGTAAAAATGTTGAAATTGATGATTAATGGACTGATTATCAATCGTCATGGTGCCATATCCCCAAACGGCTAAAATAGCTTCGGGTTTAGAAATTCGACGAACTTCACGGTAAAACTCTTCAAACTTAAACCAGTGTAATGCTTGACCAACCGTAATTAAATCAAAAGTATTATCGGGGAAATTAGTGTGTTCAGCTTGAGAAACGGTGTACGTTATCTTAGGATTTTGATGTGCGTTATCTAATTGTTTTTGTGAAACATCAGTAGCCAAAACTTGCTCGAAATAATGGGCTAACTCACTTGCCACTTGTCCATTACCCGTAGCACAATCCCAGGCTATCTGGCGATTCTGCACTTTGCTCAATACAAAATTATACAATGCCGCAGGATATTTGGGACGAAATTTTGCGTATAAATGGGCTTGGGTTGAGAAATTATCTTTGGGCATTTGTTTGAATTTATGCTGTAATTCGACATTTGGAAAATTCTACTTCAAAGTTTCAGGGGATTAATAATTTTCAAGCCTTTGATATTGGCAAAATCTCGTTCATTATCGGTTATCAGAATAAACCCATTCGACAAAGCTGTTCCCGCAATAATTGCGTCAGGGGTTTTCATTTTTCGCTTCCTTCTTAAATGTACTGATTGCTTTACTACATCAAAATCAATATTGTAAATCTCACTGTCTTTAAGAAAATCCTTTACTTTTTGCTCTGAAACACTATCAGTTTTCCAAGAAAGTAACTCTATTTGTGAGATGATTGAAAGATTAGGAACAGCATTAATAATATTATCCATCAAGTCCATGCCAACATCTGGGAGTAATTCGGACAAATAATCAGAAACAATATTTGTATCAATCAAATACCTGTTCATTCGTCTCTCATTTTTGTAATATGCTTTTTCAAACTTCTTCCCTGTTCTTTGCTCAATACACCTCTGTATTTTTCGGATAGTTTTTTGCCTGAAATTGTAGATTTTTCCTCTACTATTTCATCGAGGGCATAAAATAAAATCTCTATTTTTTTTCCAATATAGTTTTTTGGAATGGCTAAATTATAACTATCATTTTGAGGCACTACTATTGTCTTTATCATAATATTTCCAATTTTATTTCAAAATCTCCATAAACTCATCATAAAAAGTCTTCACCGAGTCGGTAGGGGTTTTATTATCAGCCCATTGCACTTTGTGACTAAATTTTTTGCGTTCGGAAAACTGCACATAATGAGTTAAGTTACCCGCTTCTCCTTCGGGTTTTTTGTCCAGTTTTAGGGCTTCTACTTTCTTGAAAAATCCTTTTGCTTTAGATTTTGAAATGGTTTTTATTACCTCCGTTGTATCTACATTACTGGCTTTGTGCAGAATCTGTCCGTCGGGATTAAGTATGTACTGATGCCATACGCCCGTCACACCTCCGCCCGTAGCAACGGTAATTTGTTGATTTTCAGGCACTGATTTGCAACTGATGATAAAAATAGTAAGCAAGAAAGTTATGGTTTGTTTCATGGTTTATAACACGGACAGCCTTGTCCGTTGAGGGTAATTTACGGCTAAATACACAATTTTAATTAATTTTCAATGTTCAATCGGGCGGCGTTCCGTGTTCAACTCTCAATGTTCAAGTGGTTCGAGGGAAGTTTCCTACTTGAAAATTGTTAATTGAATATTTAACATTGAAAATTATAAACTTTAATCTTTACATCCCCAATTCACTAACCGCCAACCAAGACATCAGTCCCGCTCCGATTTCCAAGGCACTTTCGTCAATGTCAAACGTAGGGGTATGGACTCCCGAAATAATACCTTTTGCCTCATTGCGAGTGCCTAAGCGATAAAAACACGAGTCCACGTGGTGGGTATAATACGCAAAATCTTCGGCAGCGAGCCAAATATCTAAATCAAGCACATTCTCCTGACCCATAAAATCAACGGCAGCATTCTTCATTCTGCGAGTCAATTCGGATTCATTTTTCAAGAATGGATAACCTTTCTGAATAAAAACCTCACAAACGCCTCCCATTGATTCAGCAATTCCTTCCGCCATTTTCTTAATACGGCTCAAAGCATCGGCACGCCATTCTTCGTTGGCAATCACTTTGCCAAAACTTAGCACCGAAGGATAACGTGGGTTACGATTACGACTGATAATTTGCTGTAAAGCCACAATAATATGCGAAGTAATTAACACAGGGTCGATGCCTAATTCGGGCATTGCACCGTGTCCGCCTTTGCCTTTTACCGTGAAATACAATTCATCGGCGCTTGCCATGTACATTCCTTCACGGAAACCAATTTTGCCCACAGGAATATTCGGAGCCACGTGCTGCCCGAGCATTTTGTGGGGCGTGGGGTTTAATAAAGCCCCTTCCGCAATCATGACTGAAGCACCACCAGGGGCTTTTTCTTCGGCAGGTTGGAAGACCAATTTCACCGTTCCGTCAAATTCATTGCGTAAGTTATACAAAATCTTGGACACGCCCAACAACGAAGCCGTGTGAACATCATGTCCACAAGCGTGCATAACTCCCTCATTCATAGACTTATACACCACATCATTCGCCTCCACGATGGGCAAAGCATCCATATCCGCCCGCAAGGCGACTACTTTTGAAGATGGATTTCGCCCCTCAATAGTTGCCACCAAACCCGTATTGGCAATGGGCGTAGGCGTAATGCCGATTTCCTTCAAACGCTCCGCCACATACTTTTGCGTATTGTATTCCTGATACGAAAGTTCAGGATTTTGATGTAAATGTCTGCGATTCGCCACAAATTCCCCCGCATGGGCTTGGGCTAATTGTTTTATTTTTTGTTTCATTTATGTTGGTAATATCTCGACTAAGAAGATGTTTAAAATTTAGTTTTTAATTAAAAAGGGAATCGGTTTGTTATCTTATAAACGACGAAATTTATTAGATATGCAAACTTGTTACGAAGT
>JALONS010000162.1 GCA_025454855.1 Arcicella sp. | reverse complement strand
TATCAATCCATAATTATCTTTGTAAACCTCGCTAAAAACTTATCCACAGGTGGCGCTCATTCACTGGAATCGCTGGTGCTTATTCATCGGAATATACAAGTGATTTAGGTTTAACTAATTTGGAAAAACAAGTCCCAGAATTAAAGGAGTGTGTGCATTTAGAAAGTTTGAATTCAAGGGAAAATCAAATCAGCGATGTGAGTGCTTTAGTAGGCTTGACCAACTTGACAAAGTTGGATTTAAGGGGAAACCAAATCACTGATGTAAGTACCTTGTCGAGATTGACCAATTTGACACATTTGAATTTACATAGTAATCAACTCAGCGATATAAGTGCCTTAGCGGGCTTGACCAACTTGACATATTTGAATTTATGGGGTAATGAAATCAGCGATGTAAGTGTCTTAGCGGGCTTGACCAAATTGACAAGTTTGAGTTTATTTCGCACAGAAATCAGCGATGTAAGTGTTTTTGCGGGCTTGACCAATTTACGAGATTTGGGTTTAATGGATGGCCGACTCATCGATATAAGTTTCTTAGCGGGCTTGACCAATTTACGAGATTTGTTTTTATGGGTAAATCAAATCATCGATATAAGTGTTTTAGCAGGCTTGAAGAACTTGACACGTTTGAATTTAAATCATAATCAAATCATCGATATAAGTGTCTTAGCAGGCTTGACCAACTTGACATATTTGAATTTAAGTTATAATCAAATCATCGATATAAGTGCCTTAGCGGGCTTGACCAAATTGACAGATTTGGATTTAGACGAAAATCAAATCATCGATATAAGTGCCTTAGCGGGCTTGACCAAATTGACACGTTTGGATTTAGACGGAAATCGAATTAAAGATTTTCGTCCCCTTCTTCAAAACCCAGCATATCAAAATGGGGCATTATATATATATATATGCAGAGGGCAACCCAAATCATGTTCTTGAGGAAGCGGCTTTACAAGGCTACGCCTCCCTCAAAGCCTACTACGACTCACAAAAGAAAGAAGGCACAATCCAAAATGACCAACTAAAAGTAATCTTACTCGGTAACAGCACGGCAGGTAAAACCTCATTACTCAACTATTGGGGCAAAAAAGAATTTGCTGAAAAGCAAACCACTACGCATGGCATATACACGCCAATGGAGTTGCCGCTCAAATACGGAACCGATGAAGACACTTTCAGAGTAAATGTTTGGGATTTTGGTGGGCAGGATTATTACCATGCTACCCATCGGCTATTTGTAACCCGTGATAGCACTTATATTTTGGTTTGTAACCAAATCCTTGAAAATAAACCAGAACAAGAACTTACTACGGAGTATTTTCAAGAAGGTGATGAAATCAAAGAATTGCAGGTAAAAGTACAGCATTATCCCTATCGATATTGGTTGCAAACTTTGGGTTTTTTAACGAAATCTGGCAGAATTGATGATAAACAAAACCAAGCACAAGATAAAAGCAAGCAAGCCAAATTGTTTTTGGTCGAAAACAAATGCGGTACTTATGACCATAACCAGGTGATGCGACTTGATGCGGCACTTTCGAGTACCTTACCCTTCGAGGTTATCAATCAAGATTTCTTTCAGTTAGACATCAAGGAGGCTTGGAGGCATACCCGTCTCCAAGAAAATGACCGTAAAGCAAAGAAATACTCGGCTAACTATGAGGATTTTGAAGAAAAACTGATTGAGGTTTTGCAAGCCCAAATCAAAGATAATCGCTATGAAGTCCATAAAAACTATCCAGTTATTCGGGATATTTTGGCATCTATGGCGGCGTACAAACAAGATACCGTTGTGCCTGATTATTTGAATCAGATTTTGATTGATAGTAAAATTGCCCCCATTGAAAGTTATGAAAAACTCCCCGTTTGGATAACGTATAGCCAATACGAAGAAATAGTAAGGAAAAACAGCCTTTCGGCAGAACCTCATTTTGAGAGTCTTCATATTTATCTGCAAAACCTTTGTGGCAGAATTTTTCATTTCAAAGATATTCCAGCCTTAGCCGACATCGTTTTCATTGACCCTAACTGGCTACATCAAACTATTTATAAGGTTTTGAGTCAAGAAGTGCTAAACAACGAAGGTAAATTCACCATCAAAGATGCCGATGCGGTGATTGATGGTAATATTTTGGATGCCGCCAAATTCATGGAAGTAATGATGGCTTTTGATTTGGTTTTTGAGGTGCCGAATCAAGACCCACGAGAGTTTGTTGCTCCTCAGTATTTACCCAATGATTGTCCGCTTCCTGAGCCACAATTAAAGAAAAATCAAGAAATCATCCATGAACTTTCACTGATTTTGGAGTTCCCTCACTACTTGCCACCGTCTCTGATTTCCAGAATCATTAGTCAGAAAGGACATCTCATCAAAAACGGTGCTGAACCTCTTTGGCGGAACGGCTTGATTTATACCGAAAATGGTATCAGCATTTTTATTTTGTGTAATCCCAAAGAGCGAAAAATTGAAATTTATGTAGGAAAAGGCACAGAAAAACGGCAAAAAGAGCAAGTTTTGAGAGAATTTATGGAAATGTTAGAGCAAAAATTCTCAGATGATATTGAAGATTTATTGATTGAATTACCCAAGATAAGCGGTAAAGCCAAATGGAAACACCTGTATAGAGCCAAAAAAGAAGGGGGAAACAAAGTAAAAAACCATGAATTAGCCAGAAATATTGATTTGATTGATGCCAAACCATTCCTGTTTTTGATTGAAGAATTTGAGAAAAAGCCGATTAATATTTTTGTTTGTTACTCGCATGAGGACGATAAAGAGATGCTTGCGTTTTTAGAGCCTTTGAAGAAAGAACTAAAATCTTTTGAAAAGCAACACGGTATCAAAATAAACCCTTTTTCAGATTTAGAACTCAAAGCGGGTATGCTTTGGGACGAAGTATTGCAGTCGAATATTGATAAATGTGATATTCTCATCTGTTTGCTGAGTCCAACATTTTTTAGCTCGACCTATATTCAAGAAAAGGAATACGGCAAAATGAAGAAAATTGCCGAAAGCAAGCCCAACGTACTGATTGCCCCCATTTATGTAAAATCATGTTATATTGCAGAAGACAATCAAATTGCCAATTTACAGTTTTACAAACCCTCAGCCACCAGTTTCAACCTATCAAAAGATAATAAACAATTTAGTTTTAGTAACTTGATACACCATGATAATGGGAGCTATATTGATAATTATGTTACAGGGTTTGTTGAGAGGATTGCGGGGTGGGTTTTGAATATGAAATAATAAAATTATGGAAACAATTAAATATGATGTTTTTCTATCTCGTAAAAGCGAAGATTCTCACTTGTCAAAAGAGATTTATGAATTTTTGACTGAGAAGGGTTTGAAGGTTTTTGATTCTGACCATTCTTTACAGGAAATGGGGAATGCCGATTATAGCGAAGCAATTGACGAAGCATTAATAAATTCTAATCATCTTATAGTAGTTAGCAGCTCTATTAACAATATCAATTCTTCTTGGGTAAAAGCAGAATGGCGTTTCTTCCTAAATCGCAAACGTTCTGGGAAAACGAATGGGAATTTATTAACAGTAATTACTGAAAAAGATATAATTGATAGATTACCCCCAAGTTTACAGAATTATGAAGCTATTTTTTTCTCTAAAAATAACTTTGAGCGTATTGAGGCTTATGTGAAGCCATTGGAAGGAAGAAAATCATTGCCAGCAAATATTCCTGTTTACGATCAAATAACAACTGGAACAATACCTATTGAGAAAGAGATAAGGCTTAATAAAGAAAAGGAAGGTAATGAAAAAAACAACCTTATCGAATCTGAAACTGTCAAAAGTTATCGAAAAGCTGCTGAACAAGGGAAAGCCGATGCACAGTTCTACTTAGGTTTGGCATATGATAATGGTGTTGGTGTAGTGCAGAATGACTTGGAAGCTGTAAAGTGGTACTCAAAAGCAGCAGAACAAGGATATGCTGCTGCCCAAAATTCTTTAGGTAAAATGTATCGATTTGGCAGAATTGTTAAAAAAGATAAAAAGAAATCTTTTCAATTATATAGAAAAGCAGCAGAACAAGGATATGTCGAAGCTCAACATTCTCTTGGAGTTTTATATTCCAATGGTGAAGGCACTGAACGAGATAATATAGAAGCTGTGAAATGGTTCAAAAAAGCCGCAAAGCAAGGGCTTGATATAGCACAATATAGTTTAGGATTTTCGTATGAACATGGAGATGGTATAGAGCAAAACTTAGCAAATGCCATTCTATGGTATCAACTTGCAGCAAGACAAGGGTATATATGGGCTAAAGATAAGCTCAAATGCCTCAATCAAACTTGGTAGCCCCCCTAAAAAAACTTAAAATCCACAATCTTCTTCTCATACCGTTTTGCCCAGTCGCTGTTTTCTATTTCGAGGATGTGGCGGAGTTCGGCGGTTTCTTTTAGGAGCGTGGTTTCATCATTGGCATTCAGGATGTCGTGGCAACTGTTTTCTAATTTCTTCACTTTGCTTTCAGAAATAGTAATGTTACGCTCCCATTCACTGAAAAATAAAATACCTTCCAAAGCCGCAAAAAGTGCGGGTAAGATAATGAGAGCCGTGTTGAGATACGACAAAAAATGGTCTGTCTGCCAATGCAAAATCAAGGTTGCTAATTCCACAAAGAATTTGATGGCAATACAAAAAATAAACAAAATCTTGATGGCATTGAGTGCCTTTTCGGTTTTGTGCAAATCGTCTTTGTACTTTTCAATCCGTGTTCCTTGGTGGTAATTGGCTTGTTCTTTGGCAAAACTCCACGCAATGCGTTTGGCGTTGGCAAAATCGCCCAATTGCCCAATACTTGCCTTTATGTCCTGTTCGATGGCACGAATATTATCAGAAATTTTGTAGGTAGGACGTGCAATGGTCGGAATGGGAATCTGAGCATCTTTATACCAATTCAAGGTGCGTAAGTATTCCGCATCACGACGATTTACTAAAAATTTTTGTTTCCATCTCCGAGCAAAAAATAACAATAAAACGGATGATATACCCAGAAAGATTACTTCCAACAACGCCAAAATAAACATCTCTTCGTGGGTCAATGATGCTTTGAAATTTACGCTGACCGCAAAACAAATAACCGCCAACATACTGATAAAAATCCCAATGCCCCAAGCTGGTATAAATCGCTCTTGTTTGAATTTTATTGCTTCTTTGTCCAAAGTCTCAAAGGCTGCATCTACTTCATTTTGTAGGATTTCAGAACCTTCACGCACAGCCTTCACAATATGCACTGGCTTGCCCACAGTATGTGCATACGCCACCACATCGCCTGTGCCACCTAAGCCTTGGGCATCTTGCCCGTCCCAGACTGCCACGAGTATATCACATTCATCTACCAGCCGTTTGCCTACTGCCATATAGGCTTCGTTTTTGGTTTCGGGTTGGGTATCTTTTAGGGGGCTTACTACTTCGTATGGTTGTTGATTCTTGGCTAATAAATCACGAAAAACCTTTAATTCCGAAGGTGAAAAATCTTTTTCATATTCTTCCAACTCAAAAGGTAACACGTAGCGTACAGGGATTTTCAGCTTTTTTGCCTCTTCCGCAAAAATAGTATCTGCCCCCACCGCCAAAGCAGAAATAGCTTGTAAGTCTTTGTCAATGGTTTGAAAATATTGTAAACTTAAAGCGATGTTGTTTCTAACTTCGCTTTCATTGAGGAGTTTGCGGTGTCCTGATATGGTGATTTTTAGCATGGGAACTTTATTCTTCTTTTTTATTTAATTCTCTTAACCACTCTACAATCAAGCTGGAGTATTCTACAAAGGTCAATTCTTCTTCTTTCCATTCTGCTTTTAGGCAGATTGCTGGTAAAGATGCCTTAAAACGGTCAAATGTATCTAACAAAACAGAAGCATGAGGTATGGTGTTTTTTGATTTACCAGAAAGCCAATCTCTAACACCCTGTATTAGTCTCTGAGGATTATTTTCATGGGCTTTTACATCTTGACCACCGAGGTCTGAGATGAATTTTTTTGACTGATTGGGTTGATTTTCGAGGATTAGATACTTCTTGTTTCGTTGCTGGGGGTTTCCAAATTGCTTGCAACCGATAAAGATACCCAACTCCAAGGGCATATTGAAGCGTGGTGCAGCCAAAGACAAGTCATGGATACCGTATTGACACTCTGATATGATTTTTTTGATTTTCAGAATGCGAACATCATCAGAATCATCATACTCTAAGGCACTACGAGGGATAAAGCCACAAGCATGAACGGTGAAAATGAGTATGTGTAAAAGTGGCTTATATTCTTCATCAAATGGGCAGTTGATAAAGACATTAAAACTATAATCTGAATGGATTTTATTTTTCACTACTTGGCATTCATTACTGCTCTAACAGCCTTTTCTGCCCTTTTTGCAGTTGATTTCTTGACAGATGGATTCATAAGATAAACAATTTTGGGAGGTTCAACTTTTATTCCCTTGAAAGGAGTACCATCGTCTTTCGTCGCCAAAAATTTACCTGTTTCGCTATCTCGTTTTGTGTATCGTCCAGTGGTTGGATTTAGCACTTGCGAACGCTTTTTGACTGCTCCTTTGCGATGTCCTTTGCCTGTGTTAGTTGCCATGATATTATGCACGTTGAATTGTACGGCAATTTATCATTTTTTTCAAACACAACAATTGAGGAATGCCTTTTTTTGATAAATTGGCGAATGGAATTTGAGGGTAAGGGTTTGATTGTGAATGACCTTGCCAATTTTGTAAAAATCATAGCCCTATAAAAAATCATGACTACCACCGAACAACTGCAACCACTAATTTCGCTCTTGGAGCGAAACAAAAAAGTATCTAACCAAGAGATTATGCAGGTGATGAATACCGATAATTGGGGACTGCAAACGATTCGTAATATCTTGATTGATGGTGAAAATGTCTTGGATGATGATTTCACGGGTATTCGCCTGCGTACTCCCGATAAGGTTGGACTTTTGGGTAAAATTTTGGGTAAAAAACCGCTACCCGTTCCTATCAATCCTCAGTATGATGTCTTTATCTCGTACTCTCGCAAAAACTTGGATTTTGTGCGTAAACTGATTGAAAAAATCCAGCTTCACCAAAAGAAAAATGCCCTCCAACCGCTGAGGATTTTCTTTGATAAAACCGAAATAAAATTGGGTGAAGACTGGACATCAAAACTGATGCAAGGACTAAAAAATACCACGGCTATGCTCGTGAACGTAAGTCCCGAATATTTTCAGAGTTTTTATTGCAAATGGGAATGGCAAAAGTTCATTGAGTTTGAACCTGAAAAAAAGATGGTCAGACAGTCTATCAGTTGGGTATACATCAACGATAGCCCCGATTTTGACGATAATACTCATACCAACGATTGGCACTTGGAACTCAAAGCAAGGCAGTATTTAGATTTACGTCCCTTCAAAAAGCCAAACACCAATGAAGTGAAGGAAATGTATGATGCCATCACGAGGGTAATCCAAAAGGCTGAATTGGTGAAACAGCCTACTCAAAATAATATTCCACAGCTAAATTTCAGAACGCTTGCTCGTACCGAATTTCATGCTTCTCTTGACCGTTTGCTGTGGTTTGCACCCCAAAATAAATATACTGCCGTAGTTTTGACGGGTGAAAATGGCGTTGGTAAAACCACTTTGGCATACAACTACGCCAAAGCCAATAGCCACAAATACGAAGGAGGTATTTTTGTGATTGAAAACGCCAACCTTATGACGGATTTAGTTGATTTTAGCCCTTTCATGCTCCAAACTTTGGGTGTAGAAATGACCATTACCGACCGTGAAGACCGTGCATGGATGCGACAAAAACTCAATGAAGAACTACGCAGCCGTGGGCAGATGCTCTGGATTTTGGATAATGTACAGGGTTTCGAGTGGCTCAAAAACCCTGAAAGATTACGTAATCAATTTCCTACCGAAGCAAAAATCCATTGGCTTATTACTACTACGGTTCATCCCGGTATTGTTCTAAAAGCCGAGTTTACGTCTTTGCCTGTGGGTAATTTTAGTGCTTACGAAGCCATGAGTTACCTCACCTCCTATCAGCCTGCTACTACCGAAGCCCAAAAGCAGCAGATTGAGGAACTACTACGATTTATTGGCTTGAAACCCATCAATGTAATGGTATTGGGGTCTATGTTGTATTTACGCCAAAACAATGATAACGCCCCAGATATTGAACAACTCATTAACCAAACCCCCAATATTAAAGATTTGTTGGCGGGTGTAGTGGCTCAATTACCTGCCATTGAACAGCGTATTTTGGCATTAGTGCCTCTGATGCCCAACGATGCCTTGCTGATAGAATGGCTCTTTGAGTTTGACACTTGGCTTAATGAAAGTAAGCGAGGTATAAAAAAAACCACATGGGAAGAATGGCAATTAGCAACCGAACACTTACTGGGGCTTGGTTTTTTGAGCCATACCGAAAACGAGCGTATTAAAAGTATTAACCCCACCTTGCTGAAATATATTGAAAATCAAGTTGTTATTCAGTTACAAGAAGTCTTTTATCAGTTTTTAGCCCGTAAAGTACAAACCAATACCGACTACCGAAACCTGCCTATTTTTGCCCAATATTTTATTAAAACCATACCCACCCAAAGTCTTTTAAAGGTGGATATTGTACATAATTTGATTTCAAAACTCTCACATTACAGTTTCCATAATTTAGCCATAGAATTAATTAACTTATTACTCAGTCATTTTCAAAAATTAAGTCCTTACAATTTAGGCTACACGTATTATCTAAAATCTTTTGTGTTGAATGTAAATGAACAGTATCATTTAGCCCTAATACAAATTGAACACTGCATAGCACAAGCCCTCAAAATAAAAAGGGAAGATTTAAAGGCAGGTGGCTATGACCAAAAGTCAAGGATTTTGGAAAGGTTGGAACGGTACGCTGAGGCTTTGGACTGGATAAATCTTTCCATTGACATCAAAGAGAAAAATAATCCAGCGAAAAATACGGATTCCTTGGCATTTGGCTATCACGAAAAGTCAAGGATTTTTGAAAGTTTGGAACGGTACGCTGAGGCTTTGGGGTGGATAAATCTTTCCATTGACATCAAAGAGAAAAATAATCCAGCGAAAAATACGGATTCCTTGGCAGTTATCTATCACGAAAAGTCAAGTATTTTGCAAAGTTTGGAACGGTACGCTGAGGCTTTGGACTGGATTAATCTTTCCATTGACATCAAAGAGAAAAATAATCCAGCGAAAAATACGGATTCCTTGGCATTTAGCTATCACGAAAAGTCAAGTATTTTGGAAAGCTTGGAACGGTACGCTGAGGCTTTGGACTGGATAAATCTTTCCATTGACATCAAAGAGAAAAATAATCCAGAGAAAAATACGGATTCCTTGGCATTTGGCTATCACGAAAAGTCAAGGATTTTGGAAAGATTGGAACGCTACGCTGAGGCTTTGGACTGGATAAATCTTTCCATTGACATCAAAGAGAAAAATAATCCAGCGAAAAATACGGATTCCTTGTCAAATAGTTATCACCAAAAGTCAAGGATTTTTGAAAGTTTGGAACGGTACGCTGAGGCTTTGGGGTGGATTAATCTTTCCATTGACATCAAAGAGAAAAATAATCCA
>JALONS010000161.1 GCA_025454855.1 Arcicella sp. | reverse complement strand
TTTAATGTCAGAAGAACTACTAAATACTTCCATTTCTTTAAACAACTTTTTTGATTAACAGTTTTGAAATATATTGAAAAAGTGGTTTTGTCTAATTTTCTCTGAAAAAACTTTCACAAAATTCTCTGATTATCAATATTTTAAAATTCAGACATCAAATTTAGTTGCTATTTTAATTCAATCACGATTTTTAACAAAATAAATAAAAATAATGCCTCGGAGAACAATTTTAAAATATAAAAATTATGATGTTCACTCCATCACCACAGTTTCACCTTTGGGAAAAATAAACGCCAATATTGCTACGTGGGTGATGCAAAGTGCCATGCAGGGAAAATTCCTGACGGTTGCCCTTTATAAAACAGATTATACCATTCAATTGGTTCGGGAAAGTATGATATTGAATGTCAATTTATTGGCCCAAGACCAAGCTAAAAAACTCATTCCCAAATTGGGTAGAAAAAGTGGATTAAGTTCTAATAAATTTGTAAATCTCCCTTTTGAGTTGGACGAACGGGGCTGTCCTTTCCTGACGGAAGCCATCGGATAAACCCTTAATCCTGATAAAGAAGTTTTAACAAATAATTACCTTCGTGAGAATGGTTTGGTGAGGGGGTAAGACAATTATTTTTTGCTAAAAGTATAGGCTTTTATATAGATTTAGCAAAGTATAATATTTTATTTTCTGCTAAAAGTGTGTATATTTACACAGATTTAGCAAAAATTAATTTTTATCTTCATGGAAAATAGCATAGTCGGGCGAGTAGAGGAAATACAAATTTTACAAAAAACACTCCAATCTAAAGAAGCAGAACTGGTGGCAATCACGGGCAGAAGGCGTATTGGGAAAACGTATCTGACGAATATGATTTTTCAAGAAAACATTGTTTTTAACATAACAGGCACACAAAATGTACCCAGTAACGAACAGTTACAAAACTTTACTAATCAGTTATCTCAATATTATCATGCTACTTTACCCCTGAAAAAACCCGATAATTGGACAGAAGCCTTTAGCATGCTTCGTGTCTATCTGCAAAGTATTTCTTTGGAACAAAAAAAGGTACTTTTTTTCGATGAATTGCCCTGGCTGGCTGGGCAGAAATCAGGTTTTTTGAGTGCCTTTGGGTATTTCTGGAATAGTTGGGCTTCAAAACAAAATCTTGTTATTGTGATTTGTGGTTCGGCGGCTTCTTGGATGATTCAGAAAATTGTGAATGACAAAGGCGGATTGCACAACAGAATCACACAACACCTTCACTTAGAGCCATTTACACTGGCTGAAACCAAAGAATATTTAATATCTCGTGAAGTGTTTTATGATTATTACCAAATAGTTCAAATCTACATGACGATGGGTGGAATTCCGCATTATTTGAAGGCAATTGACGGTACTAAAAGTGCCATTCAAAATATTGATAGGCTCTGTTTTACTAAGAATGGTTTATTGTATGATGAATTTAACCGCCTGTATGCTTCGCTATTTACCCATTCAGAAATGCACCTCGACATCGTGAGGATTTTAACGCAAAAAAAGCAAGGAATGACCCGTAACGCAATCGCTACGTTGAGTAAAATAAAAAACGGAGGAGGGCTCAGTAATGTATTGAACGAACTAATTTTGTCTGGATTTATCACTGAAATTCTACCTTTTGGCAAGAAGAAAAAAGATAAATTATTCCGCCTGACAGATGAATATTCCTTGTTTTATCTCCAATTCATGGAGGCCAACCGACAACAAGGTAAGAATATTTGGCAGCATCTGAGCCAGACTTCCACTTTCAGTACTTGGGCAGGTTATGCTTTTGAAAGCATTTGTTTGAAACACGTTGAATCTATCAAAAAAGTAATGGGAATTTCGGGTATTTACTCGTCTGCTTCGTCATTTTATCAGAAAGGTACTTCCGAACAAGAAGGCGTACAAATTGATTTACTGATAGACCGCAACGACCACATCATCAATCTTTTTGAGATTAAATACCACAGCCAACCTTATACGCTAACTAAAGAATACGCTGAAAAGTTGAGACAAAAGCTATGGAGATTTCAAGCTATTACCAAAACCAATAAACAGATTAATTGGGTGATGATTAGCAATTTTGGCTTAGTGAAAAACCAGTATAGCTTAGGACTGGTTATAAATGATTTTCGTTTGGAGGATTTATTCGCAACTATATAGAGTAGTGTGAAATATCTTATTCCTTTGTTTGTTTCCGTGTTCAGTAGAATTTATCTTAAAAAGACTTCTTGGGTTCATTCTCATGAAGTCTTTTTTATGCAAATATTTTACCGTATAATAAAATTAACATTGATTTTCAATGTTAATCCTTTAGTTTTGAGACACATAACATTTAAAATCAAAAATTATGAAAAAAATCTTCTCTTAGTGATTTTGTCAAGTTTAATTATTTTTTCTTGCAAAACAACAGAACCCACCGTAATCAAAAGTAGCCAAAAAGAAGTTACTTCTCTTTCTCTAACAGGAATAGCCAACGCAACTTCTACTTTTGACCAAGCTACTAACACTTACACGTTTACCGTTCCAATTGGTACAAATATTAAAGCGTTGGCTCTTACTTTTACTTTACCAACAGGTGCTACTTCTGTACCCACATCTGGTAGTACACAGGATTTTACAAATCCTGTGTACTATACTATTACTGCCGAAGATGGCTCTAAACAAATTTATAAGATATTGGTAAATATTCAATCTGCCCCTAAATCATCAGAAAAAGAAATCTTGGAATTTTCGTTCAAATCATTAAATCCTGTTGTAAAAGCTACAATTGACCAAACAAATAAAAAAATTACTGCTGAAGTACCTTCAAGTACAGATATAACTAAATTAATTCCAACAATTTTAATTTCTCCAAAAGCTACGGTAACACCTGCTTCGGATATAGTACAGAATTTTTCAAATACTGTATCTTATGAAGTAACTGCTGAGGACGGGAGTAAACAGAAATATGAAGTACAAATAACAAAAGCAGTAATCTCCTCGAAGTTTCCAGATTATGGTTTTAACGGTTCAAAACTCAAAAGTATAGAATTCAGAGGCAATATTGTAGCCAATTATGATTATCTCAATAATCATCTCAATTCAATATCATATTTTCAAAATTCTAAGTTACAGTTAGTGCGTACATTTACTTACACAGATATAATTTCCACATTTATAGAAAGTAATAGTGAATACATAAAGTATTCTTTTAAAAATGACAAAATTGATAAAATATCATTAAAAGACGGTGAAATGAAAACAGAGTTTCAGAATAATTTACTTTCTAAATTATCATTTTTCAAAAAAGAGGGTAAACTTGAGAGAATTCTTACTTATCAATATGATAATAATAAAAATATTATAAAAGTCGAATTTCGGGATGCAAATCAAAAAGCTGTGGTTACAATTGAGATGTTGTATGATTCAAAAAGAAACTATTTTGGAAGTACCTATGATGATTATCTTAATGTAATGTTTAATGTTTTAACTGGAACTAATGCCTTTAGCATACCTTTTATTCCTGCTTCACAAAATGTAAATAATGTTATTTCATATAAAATTATTAGTAGTATTGATAGTTACCAATATAATGCTGAATATTCATACAAATACAATAGTAATAATTATCCAATTGAATGTATTATGAATGGTACAGAAACTTATGATGGGAAAGCGGAAAAAGTTTCACAATCATTTAAAATAAGTTATTATTAATCAATGGTTTGCCCTGCTGTTCCAAGTCTTTTTTGAGTTGGAACAGCAGGGGGTAATCAAGATAATAAATTTTCACAGCTTTTTGCACAGTAAGTATTTATATACTCTTTATCAATCCAATATTCTAAATAATAAACTCAAAATTAAATATGAAAAATTTAAAATTTTCGCAAATAATTCAGTCAATAATTTATTTTGTATTGGGTTTTAATGCTTTTTCATTTGGACAAACCGAGGGTACTATTGTAAAAGGTAATTTAGGATTTAACCAATTAGGAACTTCACCTGCTGCAAATTCTGCCTTACTTGAAATGCGTTCAACTAATAAAGGATTGCTTCCTCCTCGAATGACAACTGCCCAAATAAACGCAATCGTTTCGCCTGCCGTCGGGTTGATGGCTTATGATACAGATGTAAAATGTCTTAAAACTTATAATGGAGCTTCTTGGGAATGTGCAAATGCTAATTTAGTGGCTTCAACTCCTTTAAGCTCATCTTTTGCATATCAATCAGTTACTGATAATCAAGTATTTCCGAAAGCAATTTCAGCGGCGAGTTCTGGAAATACTTATACTGTTGGTTCTTTTTCGGGAGCAATTACTTTTGGAAAAAACCCAAATGTAACCTCATTGACTTCTTTAGGTGGTTTTGACAGTTTCATTGTAAAGCATGACCCTAATGGCAATTTAGTATGGGCAACTCAAATCGCAGGTGAATATATCCAAGAAATATTAGATATTGATATTGATAATGGTGGTTTTATTGCAGTTACAGGATATTTAAAAGGTAATACAACATTTTATTCTACTAATGGGTCTTCCAGTAATTTTTCTAATACAGATAATACTAATTCCAAACTCTTTGTGGCAAGATATAATAATGATGGCGTTTTACAATGGTTCAAAACTGTCGGCTTGAATACAAATCGTGCAGAAGGATTTGGTGTGACAGTTGATGTAAACAGAAATATATATATTACTGGACATTATTTCGGCAGTGTTTCTTTTGATAGTTTTCCATTAAGCTCAAACAATGGTTCAGCAGATGCTTTTGTTGCTAAATTAAACTCAGCAGGTGTATATCAATGGGTGAAATCTTCCGGTGGAAATTTAGATGATTTTGGTTTTAGAGTCGTTGCGGATAATATAAATAATATTTACGTTTATGGAGGATACAGGGGAAGTGCCAACTTTGGTGTATCTCCCAATATTATAACACACACTTCAAGGGGAGGTATTGATAGTTTTTTGCAGAAGTATGATGAAAATGGTAATAGTATATGGGCTAAGACATTGGGGACTGTTTATGATGAAAGCTTTGGAGATATAGCGTACACACCCATTACGAATAATATCTATATCTCAGGTTCTTATATCACAACCTTGACTTTTGGACCAGGTTTAGGTACAAACAGTTTGGCTTCATTTAATTCTTGTTCAAGTTGCTTAAATGGTTTTTGGCTAAATATGATTTAAGCGGTAATATAATTTGGTCAATCAGACAAGGATGTACGGATTGGTATAATAATACTTCAAATGGGGTTTCTGTGGATAGCTTTGGCAATCCTTACATTTGTGGTATTATAAATTACGACTCCTATTTTTCTTCTTTCAATGGTTTAAATAATTATTATGTTAGAGGTATTGATTACGCCGAGCCATTTATTGCAAAATATAATACAAACGGCTCTTTAGCATGGGTAATTGCTGCTGTTGATGGGCAAGATGATACTTGTGTAAACTTAGTAGTACAAAATAATGTAGCTAATGTTATTGGTACTTTTGAGCAAACTATCAATTTTGGTTATCAGCAGCTACACACGCCAAAAGCCTCAAATAACGGTGATTTATTTATTTGGAGATATAATGAGTGAAACCCAGCTCTTTCGGATTTGTAAACTCTCGCTGTTCCAAGTCTTTTTTTGACTTGGAACGATAATAAAAGGCAGTCTTCAGACTGCCAAGAGGGCTTTTAATTGGCTGGGAATGACAAGATAGAGGTAAAATAGGCTTGGTCAGTTTGCAGTCAGAGACTGCAAATTTATTGACGTTCCTCCTCACTGTCCGTAGTGTTCCGCAGGATACTACATACGAATAATGAAAGTAAAGTATCTTTGACACGGTCAAGTTTATTCCTTCTGTCAATGTCCCCACCGTATCATCATGCGACAGCAAGTGAATGAATAGGTTTTAGCTTCAAACAAATCACTAACTATTTGAAAATCAACCACTCACTTATTCTTTGCATTCCTACTGCCAAATGGCTGGACGGGAGACTGAGCCACGGGATAACGATGGGCTATCAGCTCAGGATGAAGACCCATCACTAAAGTCAAAAATTCCATCATTAAAGAAGCACTCCTCAATCCCGACAAAGAAATACTTATCAACCATGAGTTACAAGATAATAGATTACCAATAGGCTAACTTTAGTCCCTTTTTTTGTTAGTATAATTATATTTTAAGGGCAATAATTGAACTTTTAGAAGAAAACCAACAGTTTTCGTGCAAAGTGTAACTACGATGATGTATTTTTACGTCATTATCTAAAACAATTGAAATAACTGTAACCAGAAATATGTCTTTTCAAAGAAAAACCAAAATTGTAGCCACCGTTGGTCCTGCTTCCGAATCCAAAGAAATGCTAACGAATTTTGCCAAAGCAGGTGTAAATGTCTTTCGTCTTAATTTTTCACACGGTACGCACGAAGACCATTTGCAGAGATTGAAAACCGTTAGAGAAATTTCGGAAGAATTAGATATTAACCTTGCCGTACTCCAAGATTTGCAAGGTCCTAAAATTCGTACTCAATTAGTAGAAAACAACGGGGTTGAAATCAAAGCTGGTAATACCCTCACTTTTGTGATGGATGAAACCCTGATGGGTACTTCTGAACGAGTGGGAACTACCTATACGTCTATGTACTTAGATGTGCAAGTAGGGGAGAGAATTTTGATGGATGATGGTAATTTGGAAGTGAAAGTGATTGAGATTGATAAAGAGAAAAAAGAGGTTATTACAGAAGTAGTTTACGGAGGTATTTTGAAGTCTAAAAAAGGGATTAATCTACCAGGTACGGTGGTTTCTTTACCCTGTTTAACTGAAAAAGACATCAAAGACCTTTATTTTGGTTTAGATAACGGGGTAGATTGGGTTGCTCTTTCTTTTGTACGTACTGCGGCTGATATTCACGATATTAAAGAAAGAATTAAAGCCCACGGAAAAAATACGAAAGTCATTGCTAAGATTGAAACGCCTTTTGCCATTGATAATTTAGACGAAATCATTTCTGCTACCGACGGTATTATGGTGGCTCGTGGTGATTTGGGTGTTGAGATTGACGGGGCAAGAGTACCACATTTGCAAAAACTCATGGTTGATAAATGTACCATGGCGGGCAAACCCGTAATTGTAGCTACGCAAATGTTGGAATCAATGATTTCAAATCCTGTGCCTACCCGTGCAGAAACCACTGACGTTGCCAATGCCGTATTACAAGGGGCTTCTGCTACCATGTTAAGCGGTGAATCTGCCTCTGGGGCATATCCTTTGAAAGCGGTTCAAACTATGGCTCATATTCAAGAGGTAGTAGAAGAGCAACAAAATGAAATCAAAATCATTAAAGGTGACGAAGCCTCTATTTATTTCAAAAACCACTCGTTAAGCCACAGTGATTCAAAATTTCCTTTAAACGACCGCATGATTGCTGGAGCGTGCCGTTTAGCCCGTGATACTGAGGCAAAAGCTATTCTTTGTATTACCAATAGCGGTTATACGGCATTCCGTTTGTCGGCTCACCGCCCAAAGGCTAATCTCTACGTTTTCACCGCAAATAAAGCCGTAAAAACAGAAATGGGTTTATTGTGGGGAGCTAATGTTTTTTATTATGATACCACTGGGAAAGATGTAGAAACAACCGTAAAAGGCATGACAGACATCCTAAAAGCCAAAGGTTTGTTAGCTAAAGGCGATACCTATGTGACTACTCTGAGTGTACCTTCCAACCAAGATTTGAAAACGAATACGGTACAATTAGGAACAGTAGATTAGGACATATCACTGAATCCATAATGAAAAGTCCCCATAAAATAATTTATGAGGACTTTTGTTTTAATAAACGGTTTAGAGAGCCATACCATATAATTTTTCCCAAGTTAATTGTTTAGAGGAATAACAAGATAAAAGGGCGAGTTTCACCCCCAAAGTACCATTTAAAACATCATCATCGTTGGGGGCATTGGAAATTAAAGGGGATTTTTGTTCCAAAAATTGTTGTGTTTTATTTATCCAAAAAAGTTTACCTTTCTGATAAGCATCCATATTCGTAAACTGATATAATTGCTGGTAAATTAAGGCAATACCCGAAGAACCATATAATAACGTTGGTCGAGTCACATTATGTTGATGTGGTTCTCGTCTGGTCAGGGTATTTAAGCCAATGAAATGAGCCAAATTAGTATATTCAGAGTTATTTGATAATTGACCATACTGGTAGAATAATAGAGCTTTACTCAAATCGCCAAAAGCCCAAGACATTTGATTAGAGAATAAAGGCTCCTTATTTTCATCAATTACTTTATCAGGGAAAAAATCAAATAAATTTTCTGAAAAATCAACATCACCTTTATAGCTCATAAAGTATTTTATACCTCCATTAATTATTCCAGTAACTGACGGAGATTCTTCTTTAAAAAACTTTAATAAAGGCATCAACAACCCTGCCCAACCAAAAGGCATCGTTAAATCAGCTTTGCCCTCATTGATAACTCTGCATCCTAAATTATCAATCGTTAAGATTTTTAGCAGTTCATCTTTCAATCGCTCTAAACAAAATAAATGTTCCTGAGTAGGATTGCATGAAAAATAATGAAAAATACACTGAACTCCACACTCAATATCAATCAGCCTGCTACGGATAAGGGTTTCAGCTTTTTTAAACAACTTTTCATCTAACTGGTTTAATAAAAGTTGATTCTTAGAAACCCCTTTATCAATTAAAAATTGTTCGATAAACCCTATACCTGTTAACACTATGGGAGATACCTTTTCAGTACTTCTAATAGTTTGTGGTAATACTTTATCAATGATTTTTTTACATTGTTGCAGATAAGCCTCTTGCTCTGTAACATCATAAAGAGAAATATTAACTAACGAAGACACAAAGCCATTATACAGAGTAATATCAATGTTATATTCGTTAGAAAAGGTATCTCTTAATTCATTAACGACTGTGGACAGTAATATTTCTTTATCATGTAGCATTATACTTAATAATTAATGGTAGGGAGCTAACTAACTGTAAAACATCAAGCTACCAAGTCATCAACTCACAAGACTTGGAAGAAGTTGTATAAAACCTTGAGGTTCTGCCTGAATTCTTCCTACTTGGCGTTAATTTTACGATTGAACTTTTTAGAATTCTGAGATTTGAAAGTTGATGTGAAGGTTTCATAGTTTAGATTTGTTTGTTTGATTAATTGATGACATAAAAATATATTATCTAATTTTTCATCAAAAATTTAATACACCATCACCCCTATAATAACTATCAACTCCTGTAATACATACACAACTCCGTTGGTATATACAATTATCTGGTTTGTTAGCTTAATGGTATCATTGACCGATTGAGGCTTTCAAAAGGTAAATCAAACAAATAGCTATTATTGATTTAAAATGCTGAACTTCACACATTTACAAAATACCAAAACGTTGTGTAAATGATATTGATTACTTGCTTTATTAGTTTTTAGTTGTTTAATCATTTTCGCTTAGTATAATACCTCTTCATACACCACAGCACTACTTAATCTACTTTGTAAATTACTTAAAACAAGTTATAGATAAGTACAAAGACACAATTATTTAAGAATTACGATTGATTCGATTTACGATTATTTACCTGATTATCAACAGTTTATTCGTAAATCTTAATCGCAGTGGCGAACCACTCGGATTAATCGTAAATAATTTATGCTGAAGACTTAGATTAATTAAACCTTAATTATTCATGAACTATTCAACATTGAAAACAATCCTAAAACAACATAAAAATACTATCCTAATCCATTCATTATGTTGGTTATTATACTTTGGCTTTGAAATTTCGATGGTTATGATTGTGGGGCTTCCCATCTACCTCATCAATCGAATTTTTCTGTTCATTATGTATATTTTCACCTTCTACATCAGCATATTATTTCTCTATCCTTGTTATTTAACTACCCGTAAATATCTATTATTAGCTCTTGGCATAAGCGTATTAATCGTGCAGACCGTTGGCTATCGTTTTATAGTGGAATATCATTTATTACCTATGCTTGATATTCCAGTCTGGCGAGAGAAAAAGTTGAATATTTACCTTTATCTTGCTGAGAATTCATGGCAGATTGTTACTTACTTAATCTATGGACTTGCTTATTGGTATGGTACTGAGAAATTTAAGGTAGAATCTAAAAAATTACGACTGGAAGAGTTGAAAGTCTTGGATGAGCAACGAATGCGGGAACAG
>JALONS010000160.1 GCA_025454855.1 Arcicella sp. | reverse complement strand
ACGCCCTTCAAATAAATCTTGGTGAGCCGAAATACTCTTCCAAGTAGTTCCCAAGTCAAGCAAGTTCACGAAGAAATCGTTGGTAAGAGCTTCAGTATTCTTAGTGAATACGCCATAGTGAGATTTATCGTAGTTAGTGTTCAACACACGCATACCACCCACTAAAACAGTCATTTCTGGAGCAGTAAGCGTCATTAACTGAGCTTTATCAATCAACATTTCTTCTGCCGAAGTTGTGTAATGTCCTTTAGTATAGTTACGGAAGCCATCAGCAATTGGCTCTAATACGGCAAACGATTCTACGTCTGTTTGCTCAGCGGTAGCATCAGTGCGTCCTGCTGTAAACGGAACGGTAACATCGTATCCAGCATTTTTAGCGGCTTTCTCAATTCCTGCACATCCACCTAAAACGATAAGGTCGGCGATTGAAACCTGTTTACCCGTTGTTTGAATAGCGTTAAATTCTTCTTGAATACTACCCAATACTCCTAATACTTTGGCTAATTGAACAGGATTATTAACTGCCCAATCTTTCTGAGGAGCTAAACGAACTCTTGCACCGTTCGCACCACCACGTTTGTCTGAATTTCTGAAAGTAGAAGCTGAAGCCCAAGCCGTTGATACTAATTCAGAAACGGATAAACCCGAAGCCAAGATATTTTTCTTTAATTCCTCAACGTCGTTAGCATCTATTGGCTGATAAGTTGCCGTTGGAATTGGGTCTTGCCAAATTAATTCTTCCGCAGGAACTTCATTGCCTAAATAAAGCACTTTCGGTCCCATATCACGGTGAGTTAATTTAAACCATGCACGAGCAAAAGCATCAGCAAACTGGTCAGGGTTTTCAAAGAAACGTCTTGAAATTGGCTCATAGATTGGGTCCATTCTCAAAGCTAAATCCGTTGTAAACATAATGGGTGCATGACGTACCGATGGGTCATGGGCATCAGGTACAGTTCCTGCTCCTGCTCCATCTTTTGGTTTCCATTGGTGAGCCCCTGCTGGACTTTTAGTTAATTCCCATTCAAACCCAAATAAATGTTTGAAATAGTCATTACTCCACTGAGCTGGCGTAGTAGTCCATGCTCCTTCCAAACCACTCGTGATGGTATATTGTGCATTACCAGTGCCATAAGAGTTTTTCCATCCCATGCTTTGCTCTTCGATACCCGCTGCTGCTGGTTCAACCCCTACGTATTGCCCTGGGTCCGCCGCTCCGTGTCCTTTACCAAAAGTATGTCCACCCGCAATCAAAGCAACGGTTTCTTCGTCGTTCATTGCCATACGCCCAAACGTATCACGAATATCACGTGCTGCTGCCAATGGGTCAGGATTTCCGTTAGGTCCTTCTGGGTTTACATAGATAAGACCCATCTGTACCGCTGCTAATGGATTTTCCAATTCACGGTCGCCCGAATATCTTTTATCATCCAACCATTTTCCTTCCGAACCCCAATAAATATCTTCTTCTGGCTCCCACACATCTACACGACCACCCCCGAAACCAAAAGTTTTGAATCCCATTGATTCCAAAGCACAGTTTCCTGCCAATACCATCAAATCAGCCCAAGAGATTTTTCTACCGTATTTTTGTTTGATGGGCCATAATAATAAACGAGCTTTATCTAAGTTACCGTTATCAGGCCAGCTATTTAACGGAGCAAAACGTTGAGTACCTGCTCCTGCACCTCCACGACCATCAGCAATACGATATGTACCCGCACTGTGCCAAGCCATACGAATGAAGAAAGGACCATAATGACCATAATCTGCGGGCCACCAATCTTGTGAATTGGTCATTAAATCATAGATTTCTTGTTTCAACGTTGCCAAATCTAATGACTTGAATTCTTCCGCATAATTGAAATCATCACCCATTGGGTTTGATAGAGAAGAATGTTGGCGAAGAATATTTAATCGTAATTGGTTGGGCCACCAATCCTGATTTCTTGTACCACCACCTGCACTTTGCTTAACTGGTGCATTAGCTCCGTGATGAAACGGGCATTTAGATTCTCCGTTAATATTGTATGGTTGATTTTCCATTTATGATAATGTTTAAAATGAGTATATAGCAATTATAAAATTAATTAAGTATCAAAGTTAGTTTAAAGTAAACTATAAGTCAAATTGATTATTAGTATAACAATATAGATTTTTTCTATATTGCTGCATGTTTAATAATACATGGAACAACTTAGCTAACATGACTAATTTGAAGTTGATGTAAGGGATGAAAATTGGGGAAATAAGGATTATTTATTCAAAACTCCATTAATTGTCTCTAACGTCATAATAACCTCAATGCCTTGCCTAAGAATACAGGGTAAAAGTCGCTTCTTGGCTATCAACTCTTCATTTAGGTAAACTATACATCCGAAATTTAAAAACCTCAGTGTCCCAAAATAAAACTTCTATTTAAAAGACATAGTTTTGTCATTAAGCCGACCTTTTAAGTAAATAATTTAAGCAAGATTTGTAAATAAACATTGAAACTCTTTAGATACTTATGAAAAGAATCATTTTAGTATTGTCTCTATTCGTTGTTTTTAGTTCTTGTGAAAAAGAAACAACCACGCCTGCTAATCCAACCACAGGCACTCCAAATACACCCGTTACGCCTACACCCCCAGTGGCAGAGGCAGCAACCAATTTCACGCTTACGAGTGATACCGAAGCAAAAGTAAATCTATCTGATTATAAGGGTAAAGTAGTAGTTTTATTCTTCTTCGGAAATGGATGCACTTCTTGCAAAGCTACTTCACCCAGTATTCAATCTACTTTTGGAACGACTTATGACAGTAAGAAATTCCAAATTATTGGATTAGATACTTGGGACGGTAACTTGGCATCGGTTCAAGCATTCAAAAAATCCTCCAACCTGACGTTTCCACTTTTATTGAACGCCTCGTCCGTTGCCAAAACTTTCAGTACAACTTACGATAGGCTCGTGGTGATTGACAAAGAAGGTTTCATCCGTTTCAAGGGAAATCAATTGGCAGGTAATGATTTAAATGGTGCCAAAAAAGTAGTTGATGATTACGTAAATAAATAATGAATTTTGAAATGAAAAAAATAGCATTATTATTATTTTTCGTAGTTAATACAGGCTTTGCTCAATCCGTCAAATTCACTTTAGAAGACACTAAATCAGTGTATCGTTCCTACGATGAAATCAAGGGAACAAAACTGACGGTAATTGATTTTTGGGCTACTTGGTGCAAACCTTGTTTACAATCTATTCCGCATCTCATTAGTCTCCAAGAAGAATACAAGTTAAAAGGAGTCAATTTTGCAGGTATCAGTGTAGATGGGCCTCGAAGCGTGTCCAAAGTGTCTCCGTTAGTTGAATCCCTCAAAATCAATTATCCTGTTCTTCTGGATTTCAATAGTGATATTTTTAGGCAGTACAACATCAATAATTTACCAAGTTTAGTTATCATCAACGAGAAAAATAAAATTGTATATTTCCATGAAGGCTACAATGCTGGTGATGAAAAAAAATTAAAGGTAAAAATCGAAGAACTCTTAAATCACCCGTAAAATTGAACACTTTATTCCCTCGGGAAAAGTTCTATAAAAGGCTGTTGGTAGGACTTTTCTTTCTACCTACAGCCTTATTTGCTCAGGTAAATGGCAGTTTTCTGAATGAATACCAAATAGGAAATATTCCCCAAAAAGAGCCAAGTAATCTATCCACCAATTACGCTCGTTTGAACCTCAATTACGAATACAAGAATGTATCTTTTCGGAGTATGAGCGAGCTGTTTTTATCACAAAATGATGGAACAAGCTATATTTTCCCTTCGCAAATTAGTGTACAGTACAAATCTAAAAACGTAGAAATCAAACTCGGAAACGCCTACGAAACTATTGGCAGAGGTAATATTTTGCGTTCTTATGAAATCCCGAGTTCTATTTTGGAAGATAAAGTCTTTCGTAGTCGTTCTTATTTTTACAAAGACATTCTGGGCGGTTCAATCAAATATTCTACCGATAAATTTAGCATAAAACTCTTGGGTGGAAAACCATTAGACAATCTTGTACCACCCACCGAATCATGGCAAAATCGTAGGGCAGAAACCGTTTTTGCCATCAATCCAGAATTTAAAATTAAGCAATTAAAAGTTGGTTCGGGACTAATGAGTTACGCCAATCCGCAAGATAAAGACCGATTATTTTTGACCAATTACGCCTCGTATGGATTTGGTAAAAGTTCTGTATATGTAGAGGTATCAAACCAACTCAAAGAGTCAAATTCTTACGCCCTATACGCTGGATTCAACTTTTCGAGTGGTGATTTTGGAGGAGCTATCGAGATTAAAGACTACAAAAATTTTCTCATCGGTACGGGTATCAACCAGCCTCCTGCCTTGGTACGTGAGCATATTTACAGGGTTTTAAACCGCAGTACGCACGTGTTGCTCCCCCAAAACGAAAGTGGATTACAAGCCGAAATCTTTTACACCAAAGGCAACCATCAACTAACTTTCAACCAAACGATTGCCAATAATAATTTTGGAAATAAGTCTGTATATGCAGAGTCGTTTTTGGAATATCAGTTTAACAATGATAATGGCGAAACCTTTAAGGCTTTTATAGACTATACTCAGGACGATTTTAAGAATGAAAAACATAGAATTTCATTGGGGGGACAACGGGATTTTAGCATAAAAACCAAGAAATTCAAAGCCGAAGTAGAGTTTCAAACCTTTTCACGCCAAAACCAACAAATTACCAATCAAGTGTACGGACTAACATTTTTCCCCATCAATAATTTGAATGTATCGCCCATTTTAGAAATAACCAATGACCCCTTTCTGACTGATAAAACACGGTATTTCTTTGGAATGTACTCACGCTATGTCATCAAATCAAAATATACCCTCCAAGCCTTCGTAGGCGAAAGACGGGGCGGCCCCGCCTGTAATGCAGGAATTTGCTATGAAGTGTTAGATTTCAGAGGGGCGGAATTGAAGGGAATTATTCGGTTTTAGGTGGTAAATTAGTAGAATCTTGACCAAAAAAGTCTAAAATGCCTGATTAGTGGTGTTTTAGACTTTTTTGGGATAATATCCTACTATCAAAATAATTAAGGAAAATATCCCTATTTTTGTACTTATTATCAGCATACCAAAACTGTCTTCATTTCCTTCCTTAAATGAAAAAATTTATCCTTTCTCAGCTTTTACTACTCTTGTTTTGTAGCGTATCTGCTCAAAATCTGCCACGTGTTGCTCAAATCAATGTGGTAGAAATTAGAAATACGCTTAAAGCTGCTCCGTCTGAAATTAGTATCGCTGTTGCTCAACAACAAGCTACTGCGGCAGGCATTACGGTATCGTTGCCTTTGCCCAATGGGACTGACAAGTCTTTTGTGGTGGTAGAGTCACCCTTGATGGAGCGTGGACTTGCCAAACAATATGCTGATATTAAGACTTACCGAGTTTTTGGTGAAGAAGCTACTGGACTCATCACTGTTGCTCCCAGTGGGGTTTATGGATTGATTTTTGATGCAACGGGCAATGTAGTGATTGCTCCTAAAAATATCCTTCAAAACGAGCATGAGGTACTTTACCAAAACGATTTATTGGGCAATGAAGAGTGTAAAATTGGAGAGGAACATATTAGACCGTTTGGGAAAAATAACCGAGAAGCGGGTGTTCAAACGTATAGTAATGGTTCTACGCTACGCACGTACCGCATGGCAATCATTACTACGGGCGAATTTTACACCAATAACGGCGGTAATGCCACATCTGCCCAGGCTGCTGTAGTGAGTATTGTCAATTCGCTGAAAGCCGTTTACGAAAAAGAGGCTTCGGTAAGTTTTACGTTGGTTGCTACAAAACTTTATACCGATGCTACCACCGACCCTTTCAATGGTTCGGATGCTTTGAAAGCCGCTGAGGTTTTCGGGGGATTAGCAACCTCAGAGCCTGCCAGTTTTGCTTTGACAAATTACGATATTGGTCATGTACTACACGGGGCATCTGGTGGAGGTGTGGCGTATCTAAATGGACCCTGCCGTAATAGTAATCTTAGCAGCTTATACCCAAGTCCTGTAAAAGCGGGGGCGTGGAGTGGCTCTACCACTACATCATTTACTACTTTTATTCACGAAGTGGGACACCAGTTTAGTGCTGGGCATACTTTTAATAGTGTTTCATCAAGTTGTAACGGTAATATTATGACGGGTTCAGCGTATGAACCGGGGAGTGGTTCAACGTATATGTCATATTCAGGGAATTGTTCACCCGACAATATATCGGGTAGTGGTCGTACTTATTTTAATACTAACAGTTTACAAAGTATTATCAATTATAGTATCAATTCAGGAACGTGTAGCGTCAATACCAGTACGGGTAACACACCGCCAGTCATTAATGCGAATCCCAATGCTAAAATCTTGATTATTCCGAAAAATACGCCTTTTATGTTGGAAGGAAGCGGAACGGATGCAGAAGGACAAACAATTTTGTATAATTGGGAACAATACAATTTAGGTACAACTCGTGGAGCGGCAGATGATGCCCGAAATTCCACGGATTCACCAATTTTTAGAAGCCTTGCTCCCAGTACTACGGGCAATGTGCGGAGTTTCCCAAACATTACCGCCATTAGAAATAGTAATCTACCCAACAATGATGAAGCCCTGCCGCAAGTTGCCCGCACGATTACCATGAGGCTTACAGGTAGAGATAACAATGCCTCGGGCGGGGGCGTACACAATGCTTCCATCAATATTACCGTAACGAATTCAGAACCATTCAGAGTAACTTCTTTCAATACCCCCACGACTTGGGTTTATGACGGTACAAGCAGTTTTTTACTCACTTGGGACGTATCAGCCACTAACCAAAGCCCCATCAATTGTAGTAATGTAAAAGTTTCGTTTTCTAATGATAACGGAGTTACTTTCCCTATCACACTACTGGCATCTACACCCAACGATGGTTCGGAACTGATACCCATTCCGAATAATATTACCACTTTGGGCAGGGTAAAAATTGAGGGCATCGGCAATATATTTTTTGATATAAACGACCGTCCTATTTCCATCACCAATACTTGCGTCAAAGAAACTGCCAGTACAATTAGCCCAAGTACAGCAGTTTCCGAAACGGTGGGAACATCGACACTGAACCTAACAAACAGTTCACCTCTTTTCGGATTGGCAAATAGTATCACAGGAACAATCGGCTCAACAGACCCCGTTACTACCTTAGTAGCTCGCAACCCCACAACGCTGATTTGTACGCCACTGCCCGCCAACACACCACAATACGACCGATATGCCATCAGAGTGTCAGTAGCAGGTACTTATACCTTTGCCTACACGGGTGGAACACTAAGTAATGGTAGTAGAATCATGAATCTCTATCAAAATAGCTACGATGTATTGAACTTGTGTACCAATTGGTTAGCTTCCAACGCCAGTAGTAGTAATGGCACATCTTTTACGCTCGTAAACCCGATGGCGGTTAGTCTTGTACCCAACGTTACGTATATCTTGGTACTGTCTGGAAGTGGCAGTAGTACTGGTACTTATACAGTTGGCATTACTAATACAGTTGGGGGAGAAGTCAGATACGCAGAGCCACAAAACACCACTTTCAAATACTTGATTGTGAATAACAGTAACAATATCTTTGATTTTTCTAATAATACTAATTTTAGTACCTATCCAGTGGGAAGCTACAAAGTTTATGTATTTTCTCATGTCGAAAATATAGTATTAAGTAATTACATCAATACCAATTTTACGACTTTTCAAAACAACGTTGCCAACAATACCATTTGTGGGGTGATTAGTAGCAATTTCAGGCAGGTGGACATTGTTCCAGAATGCCCACCAACTTTAGACATCAACGGCATTGCCACAACGGGCATACAACAGGCTATCCAAAGTATCATTTCTACACAGGTAATCAATTCGGGAATCAACGTATTCTATCGGGCGGCTAATTCCATTACACTTTTACCTGCCGATGGCAATAACGGTTTTAACGCTACGGATGGCAGTATTTTTAGGGCTGAGATTGGAGGGTGTAATTAGGCGTTTGAAGGACAGGGGTGATTTCGTAAATAGTCGCTCTTGCCTCTGGCGAGTGCCGACTATTAAAAGACTTCCAGCCTAAGTTCAAGTAAATAACCACCCCTATACCAAAACCTCCTTAGCCACCAATAAAATCTCTTCAACAAAATCTCTTGAATTACTAAGTCGTGGTACTTTATGTTGCCCGCCTAATTTGCCCCGATTTCGCATCCATGCGTAGAAGGTTTCTTGGGGTACCACATTGATTTTTGGTGCTTTCAATACCATATCTTTGTAGCGTTTGGCATCGTAGTCGGAGTTGATTTCACGGAGGGTTTCATCCAAAATTTTATTAAATATTTCCTGATTATCAGGCTCTTGTGAGAATTCTATAATCCACTCGTGGCAACCCTGCTGGCGATTGTTCATGTAAACTGGCCCAGCGGTGTAGTCGGTCAAAATTGCCCCAGTGGCTTCACAAGCACGAGTAATGGCTTTTTCGGCATTTTCGATAATCAATTCTTCGCCGAAAGCATTAATGAAGTGTTTGGTGCGTCCCGAAATCTTGATTCGGTAAGGATATTTGGAAGTAAATTTTATAGTATCGCCAATTTTATAACGCCACAAACCCGCATTAGTAGAAATCACGAGGGCATAGTTTTTATGGAGTTCGACTTCATCAAGCGTTAAGATTTTCGGATTTTCGGATTCTATTTCTTCCATCGGTATGAATTCGTAGAAAATCCCATAATCTAACATCAAGAGCATTTCATCGGGACGAGAGAAATCATCTTGAACTCCGAAAAAACCTTCGGAAGCGTTATAGATTTCTAAATAACCTACTGATTTTGAGGGGAATATCTGATTAGCAAACATTTCTCGGTAGGGTTGAAAGGCTACCGCTCCGTGTATGAAAAACTCGAAATTGGGCCAAACCTCCAAGATATTTTGTTTACCCGTAATTTCTAAAACTTTTTCAATGAGAACTAACGTCCAAGTGGGTACGCCCAAAATGCTGGTTACGTTTTCTTCGGAAGTTATCTCTGCCATTTTTTGAATTTTCTCTTCCCAAACATCCATCAATGCCACATCCAGTGACGGAGTACGAATTAACTGAGCCCAAATCGGAAGATTTTTCATCACTACCGCCGATACATCCCCCAGTAAACTTCTGGAATTCAATTGATTAGAATAGAGACTTCCTCCGATGGATAGACCTTTGCCCGAAAAGACTTCAGTATCAGGTTTATTAGCTACCAAAAGCGTCATCATATCTTTTCCGCCCATAAAATGGCAGTCGTCAAGGGCTTCTTTCGAGACAGGAATAAATTTACTGCGGGCGTTGGTAGTGCCAGAGGATTTGGAGAAAAATTGAACATCAGAATGCCATAAAATTTCTTGTTCGCCCCGCATCATACGTTCTATGTACGGGAAAAGATTTTCATAAGTAGAGATAGGCACACGCTCCTGAAAATCTTTGATAGAACTGATAGAATCGTAACGGTATTTTTTACCCCACTCCGTAAACATTGCCGACTGTATTAAATGCCAAAACATTTGCTCCTGCGTTTCCATGGGTCGTTCCATAAACGACTGGATACGGGGCAATCGTCTTTTCATGAGCCAAGCAATAGTTTCGTTGAGGAGAGCCATTTTTAGGGGTTTAGGTTTTAGGAATTAGAAAATTGCAAATTAGTAGAATTTTACGCTT
>JALONS010000013.1 GCA_025454855.1 Arcicella sp. | reverse complement strand
CAGGTTCAACGCATTTAAAAATGCTATTTTACAAAACTGTTACATGGAATAGTACAATTTCTTACTAAGTAAGACCATTAAAAGTATAATCATGTTCAAATAACCATTAAGTTTTTACAATTGATTTTTCCTAAAACGTTTTTTTGATTTGTGAAACCCTACTCTGTAAAGCCTTAATCTTATAAATGGTTAGAAATTGTACTTTTCTTAGCTATTTTATTGTACTTTTAAATGCGTTGAACCTGATACGTTAATTATTTACTTAAATTGGGATAAAAAGTGTAGAACTATTTATTTTACCTTGCCCTGATGGTTTCCGTTGGGGCAATTTTTAATGATAATTTATCAGAAAAGTTTATACACTTAGAGTAATAGATACAGTTGGGGGCATCCACATAGGTAGTTAAAGAGGATATTAACTACCTGAAATCACAAATTTTATAAACTCTTATTTATATGTTTCTAAAGCAAATTTTTTTGGCATTTTGCCTTTTCTTTATCTTATTTGTTTCCATTGCAAATGCACAAGATTCTACCCAACATTTGACAAAGACCTATCTTGATAAAGGTACTTGGTTATTAGGAGGAAGTCTATCCTACCTAAATGTAAAAACAACCAATATTGTAAACAATGGATTTGGAGGAACGGGTAATACAATCACTTCAACACAAGGAATATTTTTAGGCTCAATAACTGGATTAAAAATGTTAAACTCGTATTTTGCGGTGGGGGGTAAAATTACTTACTTAGGGAACAGCAATAGTTATAGAAAAGATGCTGTATTTATTGGACCAGCATTACGAATCTATATCAGCAATGAAGGAAGGAATATTCTTCCTTTTATGTTGGGTGAATTAAATTTAAGTACTAAAGAAGGCTATTCAACCAGTTATAATACAGGCTTAGGGCTGAGTTGTTTCTTTAGTAAACAAGTATCACTTGATATAACTGCCACTTACGGTAGCGATTTTTCTATCAATAAGACCCCTCAAAATTTAAACACAAACTTGACATCATTTGGGATTTTTGCTTTTCAATTAGGACTTCAAATCTATTTACCCAGAGAAAAATAGGTATATAACCTTATTTCACTTTCTTATGATTTTTGACATGATGAACACCAACTTTAAAATTTCAATTTTTATGCTATTATTTTTTATTTCTAAAGTTTCGGCACAAACTTTAGAAATTAGCCAAGATACTGTCCATTATCAAAGTAGTGGTATTCTTTACAAGGGAGTCCATTATAACAAACCGAATCAGATAGCATCTATTCTACTCAAAGAACCCAATGAACAAATTACTCCTTTATTAGAATCCTACAAATCGAACCGAGCAACCGCCAATGTGTTAGGGTTTATCGGAGGCTTCGGTATTGGCTGGACTTTAGGAGGGGCTATATCTGGCAAATCCTTTAATACAGGCATATTTGCATCAGGGGCAGGTGTACTAATCATTGCCTTTATCGTTAATGGGAGTGCAAATAATAAACTCCGTCAAGCGGTAATGGAATACAATAAAAAATTAATGAGTTCAAAAATATCTTTAGTTCCTGTTTTTTATCAGAGAGACTATCACCAACTAAATGTAGGGATTGCACTAAGATTTTAAATGTGGTTCTTTACAAAATAGTACATACCTCTATGAAAACCTATCAAAGTACTCATAATCCCAACCGAGTGGTATTAAACAGTAAAACCAGACTGAGTGTACCCGTAAACTTGATAGTACTGCTCAAAGGGCAAGCCAATTATACCACCTTTATACTGACAGATGGTAGTAAACGAGTGGTAGCTCATACCCTGAAATATTTTGAGGCTTTTCTACAAACGCACGGTTTTCAAAGAGTAGATAGGAGCAGTTTAGTCAATCCTCATTTTATCCAATCGTATCATCAATCAAGTGCTTTGGTGATGATGAAAAATGGGATGGTTGTCAAAGTATCAAGGAGACGAAGAGGTATTTTATCTCTACAAGGGGGAGTTGTGGATTAATTTGGGGTCGATTATCAATGCTTGCAAAAGCCCTAAATGCTATGGCGGTGGCATTTAGGGATAACTTTTGCAAGCATTCGTAATCTGATGAAGGCTATAAAAGCCATGTGAGCATATCAAATATAGTGATAAGTTGTTAAATAATAGTATATTTTATGGTTTTTGTTTGGTCTGTCCTTGAAAAATGATGGAGATTTTAAATACTGGTTAGAATAACTATTATTCGTTGATAGGTGTGCTTATCAATGAGATTATTCCGATGGGATACGTTGTAGCAATTTTATTTTTTTTACTTTTCCCATTTGTAAAAAATAAAATTACTACAATCTTAACAAAGGGAGAAAAGAAGACCATAGGAATAGACAAACGGAAAAGTAAAGTGTTAATAATTTTTAGAAATTACTCAGTTCTTGGATAATAAATGCTCAAAATTTATGGTAAAGAATTATAAAATCTAATACTTTTCATTAAGTTTACCCGCCAAAATATTTACAAAGGGGAATTAATTAGTTGTAAAAAAGTCGGTAAAAATAGAGATTCCTTTTCCAGTTTTAACCCATAGAATCATTTCCGTCAAGATGAGATATAAACAAAAAACTCTCTCAACAAGAGCCGCTTTAAAATATAAAGATTTCTCTAAATATCCATTCATGAATCTGTCCTTAGAAGATATGGAAGGAGAGGAGTGGAAAGAAATACCCTACTTTGATGATAATTTTTTAGTGTCAAATTATGGTCGTGTAAAAGCATTACCCCGCTTAATACCCTTTATTGTTAAAGGTTGTCATACATCCTATTATACCAAAGAACGGATAGTACCCCAAGTATTGAGAGGTACTTACAATGGACATACCCAAACATTTAATTTTATTGTTCGAGTGCATTTGCGTTATGAAAAAAAGAACTATACTTTTTCAACTAATCGTTTAGTGTATGAACTATATGTTGCCAAAGTGGATTTTGAGAACCATGACCTGTATATTGTACATAAAGACGGAGACAATTTGAATAATGCCGTAGATAATTTAGAAATTAGTAATCGAACAACCATCTTTTATAAAACCATTGCCAATGATACCAGAAGTGTAAAACGAAAAATACCTGAGAAAATTCATAATCAAATAGGTGTTCACCAATACCACTTAGACGGCACACTTCTCCATCATTTCCCAAGTGTAACCGAAGCAGCAAAGGCACTACAAACGAAAGTGTATGACCTTAAAAAAGTATTATCAAAGCGAGTAAAGCAGATAAAAGGGTTTGTTGTCCGTTACGAAACAGATACCTATGAAGGAGAGTATGCTCATTATTCAAAAACAAAAAAAGTCATTCAGTATAGTCTTGCGGGAATAGAATTGAATACTTACAGCTCAGTAATCCAAGCATCTAAGGCAACTGGAATCATGCCAAATTTAATTTCAAAATGTGCCTTATTAAAAGTGAAATTTACGAATGAATATGTATGGCGATATGAGGGTATGAGTTATGAGGGAGAATATTCAAAAAAGATATTTAAAGTTGCGGTACATCAATATAGTTTAGAAGGCGTTTTTATAAAAGAATTTGATAGTATTACCGCTGCATCCAAATCGGTAAATCTTGCATCGGGTTCTATTTTATCCTGTGTTCGAGGGAAGTCTCAATCTGCAGGAGGCTATGTTTGGCGATATACAGACCAAACCTACAATGGGCAATACAAGAAATCTAAACAAAGCGGTAGTGATATTACTCAATTAGATATGGAAGGGAATATTTTGGCAACCTATACCAGTATTTTTTCGGCATCAAAATTAACGGGCATACCTTCCACTAACATTCATAGAAATTGTAAAGGGTTAAGAGATAATGCCGGTGGTTTTATATGGCGAGCAGCCACGGCAGAGGAAGTATTGGCGTTTCCCCCAACTATTCTAAAAAGACCCAAGAAGTCTCGTCCCAACTCTATTTCCGTGTGTCAATACACCAAAGCAGGTGTAAAGATTGCAACCTATAATTCCATATATGATGCTTTCAATGAAACAGGTATAGGACAGAATACCATTAAAAAATTTCTAAACAATCCTCAACACGTCAGTGGTCAATATATATGGCGAAAAGTAGGAGAAGAATATCGAGGAGAACTCAAAGAAGTTATTAGGAAATTTGAAGCTAAGACCGTGAGCCAATACGATTTACAAGGGAACAAGATAGCTGTTTTTTCCAGTAGTTATGCTGCCAAGAAAATGGTAAATAGTTCATTTTCTTCCATTGGTTCAGTGCTACTTGGCGAGCGAAAGAGTGCCTGTGGTTTTATTTGGCAATACGGAGATGGTCTTGATAAAATAGACATTGAAGCCTACAGTGCTAAATTTGAATATATAAATCCACGTAATAAATCCGTGAGTTGCTATGATTTAGAGGGTAATAAAAAAGGATATTATAAAAGTTTGGGAGAGGCATCCCGAGAAAATAATGTTTCCTATCTAAGTATTTCTTACGTGGTTAATGGTAAAAATAAAACCGCTTCAAATCTGATTTGGATTTTGGGCGATGGACCTGATAAAATAGATACTGAAATTTATTTTTTGAAAGGCGAAGTAAAAGCCATACTCGAAAGTATAACAGATAGCAAGTAAAAAGTAGAACCTCCAATACGCTATAATTTAAAGAAGTTCAAAATGTTTACTTTTAAAGTAAACATAAATAATCTTATAATGATAACGAACCACATTTGCAATGGATTTACCCGAAGACAACTCACCCGAAACCAATAATTTATTGACAAGACTTTTGTTCAAGCAAGCAGAGCAGGAAGCAAATAAATCCATGAAAGTCAAAGGCTTAACTAATTTTCAGCTTGCCCAAGCTATCGACGAATTAAATCAAGGTAGTCGAACCGAAAATTTGAAAAAGATAAGAAAATGAAATTAATACCAACGTCTTTTTATCACACTTCCTTAAATGTTTACTTTTAAAGTAAACATTTAAAAGGTTATTAATTAAATGATATTTACCGTCAATTAATTAATAACCCAACCCACCAAAAAATCTGCCAGCCCACAAAAAAGCCACCCGCCATTCATCCGCCCGACTAATCCACGCTCTGGCGGAAGGCTTTTATCCTCATTTTCAATGGCATAATCTTCTCACCCGAACCCACAACGCTTCTTCCCCCTCACTCTATTACGGGTTACCCACCCACAAAATCACAAGTTTAAGGAAAATCGAAGAAAATTCTCATAATACTGACAAGTGTTCGGGCTTTTTCAGTTTAAGAGAGGGTGCTTTTCGATAAGATTTGATTATTCCTTTAATTGCTACCGTTTTGTTAAGAAATCCGTAAATGGCGGGTTTGAGTTGATTCAAAACATTTTCATAAATGGTAATGGAAATGAGATTATGGGGATATTTGTCGTCCAAGTCGATGAATACCATGTTGTCCCCTTGCTCCGTCTGATGGGCTTTGATATGGACGATTGTTCCTTTGAGAACTACCTCTTTGTTAAGATACTGATTGACTTGTTTGGTAGTGATGGTATCAATATCTTGGGCAAAAGCCTTGATACTCGTTAGGAGGGTTAAGCAAATGCCAACCCAGCAAACAATGATAATTTTTTTTGGCTTGTATTTAGCCATATGAACCCAATATTTTGATGAAAATCTGAAAATAGCTATATATTCCCCAAAAATACTTGAAAATTAGGTAGAATTACGCTAAAATAATCAAATATAGTCTATTAATTTCAGCGTTTATAACTTATAAATAGACATAAATATTAATAACCCAATGAAATTAAAATATTTACCGCTTCAAACTTTATGGATATTTCTATTCTCAATGTTAGTTGTTTCTTGTCAAAAAAATGAGCTTGAACCCGAAAAAGCGACTAACGATATTAACACCCTTATTCGTAGTGTTCCAGAACTTCCAGCCCTACCTTCAAGTGGAACAGTAACGCAAGGAACGAATAAGCAAACCTATTCTTTATCTAACGCAGAACTCAGTTGCGATGAAACAAAAATCTTAATTAACAGAACATCGGATGAATTTATGAATGTTAATTTTGATAATGATGCTACCATCTCAGAGTTATATCCTGGTTCTATTATTAGGCTCAAAGAACTCAGAAATAAAGGAACATTGAATTCGATTGGAAATATTGCCCGTGAAGATTTAACGTTGAGTACCACGCTCTCTAATGCACCCTCTCAAAAAGTTATAAATCCATCTGCCAGTGCCATAAAAGATGCTATTAATGGGTTCGTTAGTAAATATAAGAACAATGTAAAAAGTCAATACATTTATACGATTACTGCAGCTCATAATACAGAGCAAGGACTTTTGGAATTAGGGTTGAATGTCGGCTACGGGCTTTTGAGTACCAATAGCAAATTGAAGATTAGTGAAAAAATAGAAGAAAAATCGGTTTATATCTCCTTCATTCAAAAGTATCATACCGTTTCAACCGATTACCCCACTAATCCAGCGGGATTTTTTAGTGCCAAAGCCTCCTTAGACGATATAAAATCCTATATTGTAGCAGATAATCCATTAGGCTTTATAAGTCAAGTTACCTACGGTAGAATTGTCATTGCTAAAATTACCTACTCAGGGAGTGAGCAAATTACGCAAGCTGATTTTGCTGCTAAATTCAAAACAGGAATCACAACCGTAGGGGTTTCTTTGAGTCAGGACACCAAAAAGCTACTCAGTAATTCAAGTATTGAAGTATCAATATTGGGGGGTAAAGCCGAAGATGCTATCAAGGCTATTAGTTCCACGGAGGTTGAAAAGACTCTTCAGAATATTCATGCCTTTATTCAGTCCAATGCCAATGATGCTTCCTACGGCATTCCAATTTCTTACGCTGTACGGTATTTGACTAATAACAATTTGTTTTACTCGGGCGGTAGTGCCACTTATACGCAGAAGAAATGTGAGAATATAACCAAAAAAGCCACGATAAAATCTATTACTTTTTGGAGCCTTCCCGCCAGAGATAAAGCGGGCGATGATTGGGACATCTTTGATTATCCAGATGTATTTTACCGATTTTCAACTCCCAAAGGAGTAGAATTAGCTACTGGTTCGAGTCGAAGAATTAATAACGTTACTCCCAAAATGCTATCAAATGGACAGATAACGTGGAAAAACGTTAATTATCCTGTTGATAATATTTATGAAGAGTTTGACATTGATGCCTATGATTATGATGATTTAGCTCAAAATGAATTCATGGGTTTCGTAAGGTTTAATATGAGTGAATACGCAAAGGTTACTACCACCAATGCCATTGCATTTCCAACAAAAATCAGGAAAACTTATACGGATAAAAATACGGGTTATGTGGTTGATATTGAAGTAGAAATTGAATGGAAGTAGATAATCCCATTACTTCATTTTCATTACAGAATTGGGCTTGTTATGTACGCAATCCGAGTGTAAATTTGAATTATGACACAAAATTTTAATTACATAAGAAATAGGATTGCAGAACACAAAAAAGATGATTTGTTAAGATTCTCATATGAATTACTCGATAAGAAAAAAGAAGAAATATACCCTATTTGGTCTATTTTCTTATTGATGAAATGGACTTTTATCTACGGAGGGGGAAAATATCCGAGTAAGCCTTTGACATCAATAAAATATCAAAAAATTCTTAACTGTATTGCCAATTTTAATCAAGAACACATCTCAGATTTTATAAAAAAAGGTCAGTGGAAAAGAGCATTTCAAATTATACATACCCAACAATTGTATCTACAAAAATTGGTTTATACAGACCTATTTACAACACAATTAAAATTGTTTTCTGTACTCACGGGAAAATATAATGTCGAAAACTCCTTCAAAGAAAAGACTGGACTTTCTATCGTAGATTTTTTATTGATAGCCAAGATATTTTGGCTTTATATAAACATCGAACAGTTTAAAAAGCCTTTCTTATATTTTGATGGAAAATTTCATGGCGACCTTTTTGAAGTGGCGAATCAACTCATGGGGAAAGAAAAAATCATAAGTTTTATCCACTTACTTACCTTAAATCCAACTAATGTAGTAAGTAGTGTTGATAGTTTTAGGCATAAGGTAAAAAAGGAAAGTTTACAAACGATGGAGATGTCATTTTTTACCATGTACCCTTTCCAGTTATTCGAGAATAATATTAGATTGGTTCACCCTTCAATTTTTAACCATACAATAAATTATTACCTCTACGATTTTCTTAAATCTACGGATGAAAAATTTACAACGGAGTTTGGCAATAGATTAGAAAAATACGTGGCATTGGGATTGGTAGAAATGGGAGTTGATTTTAAAACAGAGAATGATTTAAAAAAAAACCTGATAAATTCTAAACTGGTAGATTTTTTCTTACCGAGTGACAATATATTTATAGAAGTAAAAGCATCGGAACTTCAAGCATACCCTTCTGTTAATCCAACGGATGAACTTCTTTTTAGTTCATTTCGTACTTCTATCTTCAAGGCATATTTTGAACAAATGAGAGTTGTATCGAAGCAACTATCACCCAACGAAGAGAATTATGGAATTATAATAACGTACAAAGAATTATTTTGGAGTGATTTTTCAGAATTATATCCTATTGGAAAAAAATACTACAACGATGAACCTGATGAAATGTATATTCCACCAGAAAATGTTTTCATTATAGACATTTATACGTGGGACTTAATTGTACAAATTGTGAAAGAAAAGAAAGAAACCTTGAAAAATATTTTAAGATTTGCCAAGAAAAATAATTCGGATACCAACAGTTACAGACAACTATTTAGTATGCAAATTGACGAATATAGACCTTTGAATTTAGATTTATCGTATCTTCAACATGAAAGTAATAGACTTGACTTAGAAAGTATAGTATGATTAAAGTGATAAATTCTTAGTAATATATTCCAGCCCAACAGCACCACCTGTGGATAACTCACAGCCCTAATTTCATGGCTGCATTATGCTTTTTAATATCCTCAATGCGAGTATAACGCTGAATCATAGCGGACGTTTTGTGTTTGGATTGTCGCATAATTTCGGAATCATCCGCCCCATTGATTTTAGCAATCGTAATAAAAGAAGCCCTGAGCGAGTGAGCCGAGTAATTGATGCCAAAATACGTTTTTACTAAGTTATTTACTGTGTTATCGGTGAGGCGATTGGTCGTGATTTTATCTCCTTTTCTGACTCTGACAAACAAAGGCGTACTATCTTTTTCTAATCGACCAATCCACGCTTGCAGGGTTCTAATCGGACATAAAACAGCTTCAGGACTGTAAAAAATGGCTTTTTCTTCATAATCTCCGTACTGATTGGTCTTACTTTTTGCCAAAGAAACAATTAACCCTTCGTCCGTAAAGGTCAAATCATCCACGTTTAACGCCACTAATTCAGACCTTCTAAACGCTCCCGTAAATCCTAAAAGCAAAAGGGCTTTATCCCGAAGTTTTCCGTTACTCTCCGCATTGAGTTCTCGAAAGATGTTTTTTAATTCATTGATTTTAAAGGCAGGAGCTTGTTTTTGGCGAATGCCTTTAGTTCGTTTAATCCCTTCCATCACCACCCTAAATAGTCGATTTTGCGTAGGCGTTTCCATATCATTCAATTGGTGCAATTTTGAAATAGCCGCCAACTTGCGGTTGATGGTCGCCCACTTGCAAGCATCCGCCAAATGCGACACGTAAGCCGCCAAGGTTTCGGGCGAAACGGGAAAAGAAATTTGCCCATTGGTTTCACACCATGCGTTAAAATCTCTCAAATCCGCTTGATAGGCTCTTTGGGTATTGACCGCTCCTTGTAAACCCACTCGCCCGTACTCGTTCATTTTTTCGTTTAAATCCACGGAAAACCCGAGCGATTGTGGGGAAGGAATGGGGACGATTTGGAGGGTATGGGTCGTTTCCATTGGGTGAAATTAGGGGTGTTTTTAATCGGTTTTAAGTCTTGATAATTGAGAATTATCAAAAGTAATATACCTTTACCACAAATTTCTAAATTACCTCAAATTTGAAACAGCCAACCCATATTTTTTATATTCTTTGAGGTCATTGTTTGTTAATTCCTACAAATTGCCTAAACTTGTAGGATATTTGACGACCCTTTATTGTGGTTCATTTTAAAATCAGGTATTCCTGATTTTTGAAATTTTCTTTACATGAGATAGCAAATAAGTGCTTATGAATCAGACCATTATCCCTTAACATTCGCCCCCCTGGCGTATATAGAAAAAAATGGAAACAGAAACACTCACATACGGTAAGAAAATAGAAGAATTAAAAAAGTTGATTGCTCAAATCTACGATGATGCGGAGTGGCTACGTGATTGTGCTACGATGGAAGAGAAAGAGCATTGGAACGAAATGAGACGAATATTTTACGATGCCGATAAGCCTTTGCGGAAATTATTAAATGGGATGAATCAGAACCGATTTGATACCGAACTTTGAAAAGAGAGGCTAAATTCTTTCATTTCCCCTTTTGTTAATTAATATTTGAAAATGAGAGCCTATTTTTAAATTGTCAAAATTTGGACTAAAAACCCCATTTCAATGGAATTGACCACGATTTTGAAGGAAATTTCAAGAAAATGAACGCCCTGAGAATCGTTTAATTAAAAATGTTGCGATATTTGGTAGAGAATAAATTATTTACGCTCGTTAATTAAGAACGTCAACTATAAAATATGGAGTGGTAAAATGATGTTAACTGACAAAATGACATAAGTGTAAATCCATAATCATGTGTTCCACGAAATGCCATTCACTGATAACTATACAAAACATATAGTTATATAAATGTTGTTGCACAAAATAGGATATTGTTCCACGAAAGTATCGTAATAAACTGATATACAGATGTTTACCTTAATTCACCTTCCAGCGGATTTTAATTTTTAAAAAGATAAATACTTGATAATCAATGAATTAGTAATTTGGAGGAAAATGTTTATGGGACAACCTATTGCGTTTGTGAACACGCTGAGAATCGTTCATTTGAATATTATTCAGTAGATGAATATTCTATGAAAGGCGTTAGGATTTTCATTAATTAAGCAAAAAAAGCCCTTTAAACTGCCTAAACCCATAAAAAAGGGTAGCAATAAAAGTATGGAACTGAAACAAAGCAATTTTAGAGATTGGACCTTGGAGCGAATAGATGAAGTATTTGGACTCAAACAAGTATTTCAAACTACGCTCTTGGATGAACTCTTGTCCTATTCTCCCGAAATAAGCCATTATGAAACCCAATACATCAAAAGTCTTCAAGCCCACTTTATCATTGGGGGCGATGATTGGAACGAAGTAGAGTTAGAAAATAAGTTTATCAGTCCTCTGATTATGTTTTCATCCAAACCGACTGAGCGTTATTCTTACTTTTTAGAACGGGATTTGTCCGTAGAAATAGAGGGTTATCTTCTCAATGGTCGAGTGGATGGATTGATAGCATCTGGTTTCCGAAGCCCCAAAAAGCCTTATTTCTGTTTGAATGAGTACAAAAAAGGAACAGACCCCAACGGAGACCCCCGAGGACAGGCACTTATTTCAATGTTGGCAGCCCAAAAGCTGAATGATGATAAGTTTCCTATTTATGGTTGTTACGTGATTGGTCGAAACTGGTATTTTATGGTTTTATCAGGAAAGAGCTACGCCATCAGCGATGATTACTCTTGTGTGAATGATGAAGTATTTGACATTTTCAAGATTTTGAAGAACCTGAATGTGCAAATAGAAAAGCTACTGGCGTAGCTTTTCTATTTTATAAGGTACATTATAATTTTTCTTTATATTTCTAAAACCCTTTTTTGTATTGGTTCATAGTCTTTCCCTTCATAATATTTTTGTAAAATAGCCTCTGCAATTTCATTCATTGAATACCCTGAATGAAAGGATTGCCTTTCTAATTTGTCTTTTATATCCCCTCTTACTCGTAAATTTAAAGGCTCTTTAACTCCTTCTTTACGATAAGTATAACTTTTTTCTGATGTGATAACCCCCTTTTCTGATATTTGGGGGAGCTTTCCCAAGCTATCTAATATTTCGTCTCTGTTCATAATTTTCCTAATATTTCATTTGTGATTCCAAGGTAATCTATTGCAGCATTTGAATTTGGAGAATATTTAAAAATACTCATTCTCTTTAATTGAGACTTATCAAGGTTTCCATCAACTCTTACATAATTATTGAAAACATTTAATCCTAAACTATTCTTTATTGAGGTTATTATGGTTTTTTTCATTGTATCTCTCATTTTTTCATGATACTTGATAATCATAATTCCCAACAATTTAATCCCAGCCCCATACTCATTCAACTCATTCATTTTATTTATTAACTCTCCTATTCCCAAATAACTAAATGTCCCAGCTTCAATAGGAGCAATGTAATAATTGGATGCAAAAACAGCATTTATTGTTAAAAGCCCTAAGTTTGGAGGACAGTCTATTAGTACATAGTCATATTGCTCTTTTATACTATTAAGTCTGACTTTTAACATATCTTCTCTTCGAGTTTTTGAAGCTATTTTTTCCTCCGACTCTATCAAAAATTTTGATGATGGTATTAAATCCATTTCGTCGCCCTTTATCATTACGTCCTTAAATTCTATCTCCTTCAAAATGAAATTACCAACATGACTTTCTTGATTTGTACTTAGTCCAAAACAGCTACTTAAATTTGCTTGTGTGTCTAAGTCTATCAGTAATACTTTTTTGCCAAGCATTGACAAAGCTCCCCCTATATTCAAAGTTGTAGTTGTTTTACCAACCCCCCCCTTATTATTTGTTATTGCAATTACTATTGCCATATTGGTATATTTTAAAATATGTGAATACAAAAATACATTAAATACATGAATATTTAATGTATTGTATTTGTATATTTTTTGTATTCATGTATTTATACAAATAAATGAATACAAAAAGTGTTATTTTTTTGAAGCTTTGGGAGATATTAGCCCTAAACAGGCAGCCATGTAGCTTGTGCGATTCTTTACAATTTCAACCAACCCAGTTTCAATCAGAGCATTAACAGAAACAAATTTTTCTCTAAGTTCTTGATTGTTGACAATGTATTCAATTTTATCCTTTTTGAAGGTGTATTTTTCTTCAAGTATAGAACGTACACCATTGTACTGAGTTAAAGCCGTAGCGACCCTATAATTAGCCAATTCTTGGCTAACATCGTCAGTTGCGAGTTCTTTCCACGTGATAATTTTGAAATTAATAATATCAATATTTCTTTGTTTACCATTTGTGGAATATTCAAAGCTAATACCAGCTTTATCAAAAAGCTCTTTTTGTGCAACCTCTAAAACGTTTACTCTGAAATCTTTATAATTTTTATACAAAGTAGCATTAATCATTTCCTTGAAATCATTAATATCTACTTCAAAATCATATACTTTTCTACCGTGATTGAGTCTTAAAATCTCAAATATTCTTTGAGAGTATTTTGAACTCAGAGAGAGCATAATTTCGAGATTGTACCTTGTATATTCTTTTCCTAACTTTATAAACTGTGGTACAATATCTGAAAACATGGTTATTTCAATATTGCCGCAGTTATCTAAATTATACTTAATTCGAGGGAAGGGAAGAATAGCATCAAATTCATTTTTATCATTTTTAATAAAGATTTTTTTATCCATTATGGTCTCGCATACTTTTTTAAGGTCTTTATAGCCAATGGATTTACTTACTTCAATTATTGGAAGTACAAAGACTAAATTTTGCCCCTCATAGTAAATATCCTGATGATTAATTTGATTTACGATATACGAGAATAAACGCTTTTCCTGAGCAGAAAATGTTTGCTTTGAATGTGTAATTACATTGGGCTGATAATTATTTGACCTTTTCGTAAAATGCACAATTCGGTCATTAGGAAAGTCGGATTTCATAATGTAAAGATTAGGAATAAATCACAAAAATAAAAGGAGTTTTTAGTAACAATCTCCTTTTGTAGAAAAAAATGTGGGAAATAACTCCTTTTATACGAAAGCATAGTTGCCGAATGTATATGCTTTAAAGAGCTATTAATATTATACATTATCAAAAAATAGACGAATCTGAAAGTTTTTTAAATTTATATAAGCACCTGATAATAAGAAAATTAAGTATAAAATATAATGTTATCAGATTGAATATTATAAATCAAACGTATCCAATTAAAAATAGTTATGTGTTATTTCAATGAGAGAATTTTTCATGTAATTGACAATATGCTGGAATCATAATAAAGCTGAAAATTATGTATATTTATTTACGGTTAAAGTGGGGAAAAACTCCTTTAAGAGTGGGGAAAAACTCCTTTAACAAGATAGTGAAACAGGGAAAAACTCCTTTAAGAGTGGGGAAAAACTCCTTTAACAAGTTGTAACATATTAATAATCAATAAGTTATAACCTCCCTAAATCAATCAAATATTTTGAAATAAATACATTAAATATCAATGAAAATTACATTACTAAAAATAATAGTGTTTAAGCTGTTTATTGCTAATTTTCACCACAAAATAGCATTTTAACCTAAATAGTACCTTTATATGATATTTGATTTAAAATAAAAAACTTTCAAGTGGGGAAAAACTCCTTTAATCCAACATTTTTTATAAAATTTTATTTTATTTTTATGTAAATATCTGATAATCAATTGTTTACATAAAAGGAGTATATAATACAAAACTCCTTTTATGTAAATAGTATTTACTACACCAACAGCGATTGTAAAGCCGTATTAAGAATAGGAAGAATTAAAAAACTTCCAAACCAAGCTATTGCCGCAGTTCGCAAATTGGATAGCGGAGCTATCCAATTTGCTTTTGACTTTTATCGCCTCCATGATACCCACGAAGGCAATTAGGATAACACTAATGATACTGAACATTTTAGGCGTTTCCGTAGCACCTATGACAGCCACCAGTAAAAGAAGTAGGGGATAGTGCAAGGAGTGTTTGTCCTTGATTTATTTTAAGCAGTTGCTTCATTGTATTGATTTTTTAGTTACTTATGAATGAAAGTTTTATGCCTACTCCAAAGGTGTTTTGGAAAAATGCAAAGGGACTAACACCCTATTATCATCCTTATCAAAGTAATAATTTTTTCCAGCTACTGCATCTTCGCCCTCTTTTGGAGGGGTGAGTTCCAAATACTCACCCGTAAACTTATCAGGATTCAGTAAAATATTTCCATCACGGGCTAAATAATGGAGTTTATAGATTTTAGGGGTTTCTATCAATGCCTTTTTAATGGCTTTATACTCCTGTAATTCATTCCGATAGCGGTCATAAGTCCAAAGCCCCATCGCCACAATGATAATTATGACGAATCCGATTATTCCATATTTAGAGCGATTATGTTTTATTACTACGTCAGGATTTTCGGTAATGACAGCTCCTTTTTGTTTACTAATAGCTACGGCAGCTTTTTTAATTTCATCCGTATAAATTTCGTGTTGTTGTTTGTACTGGTTAATGATTTGGTTAAGTTGCTGCACCTGTTTTTGATGGTGAGCCTCCTGTTCCAGTAATTGCTTTTGGTAAAATTGGGTGATTAATTCCAAGGCTTTTTTGTGCATTTCCTCAATCATTACAAAAATCAGAATCACTTGCTTGTTCATGATGATGCCATATCGTGCCTGATATTGCCCTTGCAATTTCAAGAAATCGTTTTCAGATAATTCATTCGGTGTTGTCATATGCTATTTTTCATTAAGGTTCATTTAAAGATTTTGTATTTCTTGTTCGACAAGCCATTGGGTAATCATGTCAGGAAAATCATTGAGGGACTTTCCTTGTTGCACCATTAAGCGTACATCAGTTTCCGTTTCTGAGCCATTACCAAAATCTCCGAAAGGTTTACAGGGAAGTTTGAACCTTTGGGCATAGGCTCTTACTTGTTCCAGTTGTTTGTCGGTATGACTAAATTTTTCAAGATTTGGATAAATGATAATATCGTGATGTTCTCCAAATACTTGTTGTACTTTTTCAAGATAGCTCATACAAGATAGGTAGTTAGTATTGCCAGCAACAACTACTTGAAAAATAAATTTCAAATTCAATTCTTTTTCTAATTCCTTTAATTCCCCAGGTTTAAAGAGCGTGATGAACAATTCTAAAAATTGGTCAGATTCCAGTGTTCCGAAATCAATAAACACCCTTTCATACGTAAAGATATCTCTCCCAAAACGAGTGAGCATTGCCATAAAGAGTTTTTTTTCAATATTTTTTTGTTCATCCAAGATGTTAAAAAATACAACTCTCTGTCTATCTTTTTGGGAAAGAAGAATATCCTTTTTAGGCAGGATGAACCTTAGATTTTGAGTAGAGGAAGTTTTACTATTGAAATCAGCATCAATGAAAAGCGTGTTTTCATCTTGGTAATGTTTCAGCCCGAATAGGTACGTTAAGAAAGATTTACCAGCCCCTCCTTTTCCTTGCACTTGACAATAAATATATCGAGTATTCCTCATAAGCAATCCCAGAAAAAATATAAAACAGGGTAAAAAAACAGGCTGTTTTAGGAAGCTGTTAAAAGTCTAAATCCTTTTCGCCTTCCTGATTAAAAGTCCTCCAATTCAAGGTTTTATGGAAGCTCTCTTGGAGGGGTTCAGCAACTTCAATTTTGGGTAAATTTTCAATAATAGTAAAGGACTTTGTTTCTTCACTATTGCTGTTTATAATCACTTCTTTTTTCCCCGATTTTTTGGATGATACAGTTTTCTTTGATGATTTTGTACTTACTTTTTTAGTTGCTTTTTTAGGATTTTGTAATTTTTTTGCAACCCTAATCCGAGTCATATCAATGATGGATTTAGAAATGGGAATCCCTAAATCCTGAGAAATAAAAGTAGCAATAAATTCAGCCGTATGGTCATAGGTAAATATGGATTCATACACTTTATACAGCATAAAGTTTCGTTTTCTCTTGTTAGAGAGAAAAGCCTCTTTGACCATTTCTTTGGTAAATTCTATGTTCATAGGGCATCAATTAAGGGAAAAATTGGCAAAAGCGTTAATTTTTACCATTAGTGCTAATATAGTGCTAATTTAATGATTAATTATTGCAAAAATACTATTAAATAAAACGTTAATTATCTATTAATTAATCATTTTAATTTAACCCATTTCATTAATTAATGGATTTTCATAAAAACCTATTAATCAATGAATAATAAGTCTTTTTTCCTAAGACGAAGGTAATTAAAAGAATTGAGAAAATAGGAAAATTTTTTAAAATAAAGGATGAAAATTACTGAGAAATATTAATTAATAAAATATTTGGTATAGTGGAAAGCGTTTAGTAGTTTTATTTATCTTTTGAAAAAAGAGCAAGGTGTGTCAGATTGTCATAACAAAATATCACTATCGTTCTATTTTGCCATGCCAATCTGACCCGCCCCCTTCCTTACGTCAGTGAGCTACCCCTTGTTTTTTTCGTAGCTTGCCCCGCCTTCGTCAGGGGCATCGCAACGAAAAAAAAGAAAAGGCAGGATGGTTTTTATGATTTTGTCATTTCATTTTTTAAGATTATTCGGTATAAACCGTTAACAATATCGGTAATATATTTCGTGGTGCAGTACTACAAAAAATAATAAATTTATGGCAGAGCAAGCAGTAAAAATCAAGCGAGTTAAGCAAGCGAAAGAGGTTCATTCGCAGGACAAGCAAAACCCCAAGACTACCCAAATTCAATTTCGGGTGAGTGTGAAAGATAAGCGACAATTGGAAGCGAAAGCGAAGGCAAGTGGTAAGAAAAAATTAAGTATTTATCTCTTGGAATTAGGTTTAAATGCCAGTGAAGCAATGGTGGAAAAAGTGGTTGAAAAAATTGAGGAAGATAGCGAATTAGTCATTACTTTACGAGCTTTACGACAGAGTTTAGTTCACGTTGGAAACAACCTGAATCAATTGTTGAAGAAGAGTAATTCCATAGGATTTTTGTCACACTTCGAACAACGTCAAGTCTCTCAATTAAGCCATGAAATCGAATCCCTTTGCCAAGAAATTAAGACAAAAATATGATAATCAATTCAGGTGTTAGCAAGAGTTATATGGGTAGTGCCTTGTATAATGAACACGGTTCAAGAGCTGAGATGAAACAGCGACAACAAGAAGCTGAGGCAGAGAACCGTCCCTATATTCCCAAAGGAGAATTATATTATTCTCAATACTGCGGTTATGACAGCAAAGATATTGGGGAGCAGATGGAAAATTACAAACAAGAGATGAATCCTAAGTTAGTCAAATGTGCTTATACTCCTTCGCTAAACTTTGCTCCCGAAGACCGAGGGAAGTTGAGTGAAGAGCAGAAATTAGGAATTATCCATGAATTTGCGGAACACATGGGATTTGCACAAAACCAATATTGTGTCCATCGGCACGATGATAAAGCCCACGAGCATTTTCATTTTGTGGTGAACCGAATCGGGTTCGATGGGAAGACCTGGGACGATGGATTTAGTAAGCGAAGAGTGAATGAATTTTCAAGAAAAATGGAGCTAAAATATGATTTGCGGCAAGTGGTTGGTAAATCAAGAGAACGATTAAGACAGACAGGAAAAGACGAAACTTTTGTAAGTCAGAATCCTTATTTAGCTCCTTTGCGAAAAGATATAGATGAAGTTATTTTGAAGCACGATGATTTTAGAGGTTTCAAAAAAGAGATGGAAAATCGAGGGTATAAAGTACAAACTGGCTTTGGTTTAGGTTACACAAATGCCAAAGGTGTGAAGATTGGCAGTAAAGATTTAGGGGAAGGGTACAAGAAAAATGAAATAGAAATCCGTATAGAAAGTGGTCGTTTGGGTCGAGAGCAAGAGCGAGCTGCGATGCTTAAATTACAGCTTCAACGAGGGATAGCGGAGCAGCAACGGATAGCGGAATTACGAGAAAAGCAACAGAAACAAGAATTAGCTTTGGAGCGAGAGCGAGAGGCAATTCAACGAGAAAAAGCAGCAGAAGAGCAACAGCAACAGGAAAAACAGGCAGAAAAGCTCAAAGAGCAGGTTCGACTTGCCCCGACCTATCCGAAACAGGACTACAAAAGGAGTCGTTAAAATTCAGCAATTATCCTAAATAATTTGAAAATTGTAAAAAGCGTTGTAACATTGCGAAAAAAAATTGATAGTCAGAGAGATAGTTTAATTAACATATAGATTGCGTTTTTACTGAAAAACCTGTGTTCGAAAATCTGGTACATTTTCATGTTCACTTAACAGGAATAAAGTTAAAAACGCCACGTCGAAAGCGTGGCGTTACTTTATTTTGTTAAGTGGGTTTACCAGAGCCTCGAACACAAAGTATGAGTGGCGTTCACGCTTTTTTCACGCCCAGCCGTTAGCTTCATACTTTCGTCATTTCTGAATATCATTCAGAAAACTCCTTTCAGTTTCTTGTAATCTCTTTTTCCTTGTGTTGTCAAGGGGATATTTTGTGTTGCTATCGCTTGGAATTAATTGCCAAGCAATTACTAAAACGTTAAATAAAAAGAGTATGATTTTACCCTCAACCTGTGCATTTGGAGACGGAAATGGGATGATTTGCCTATTTTCCAAATATACGCAAACCCAACTATTACTTAGTGTCTTAGCACTGAGTAAGTTTCGAGAGTATTATAAATTAAAAGCAGGTAGAGACACCGCTTATGTTCATCGGGATGAAATAGTGCCTTACATTCCTTTTCATAAAGCTTTATATGCTACTAAGACTATGAAGACAAAATCAGTCCAAATCATTGATTTTGGTGTTGAACATGATTCAACTCTACTTTATAGTGAACCTTTTTACGTTGATGTTAAATATGATAATAAAGCCATTTTTTTTAGGGTGAATTTAGCGTTAAAGCCTTATTGGGAAGACATACTTGGTGTTACACTCAAATTACGTGATATGGCTGATGATGGATTTCCATTAGGTTATGATGCCACTGTGTTAGCTTTAAAAAAATACAAAAAATCATTAACAGAATTGCCTACAAACCCTTTTTGAAACCAATCTTTGCTTAGTCTCACTCATTTTCACATTTAAAAGTTCAAAAATGATGCATATGAAAACCATACATAAACTGATTGCAGCAATTCAACATCATCCCTCCGAAGGCTTTGTGTTGTCTTGCCTTTCGTTATTGGGTATCACCCTTGGATATACTTTCTCGAAAGTAACGTGTCTCTCAGGGTTGATAATCTTGTTGGTTTTAATGATATGTTATTTGCTATTCTGTTCAATATTACTTTTTATTATGTTAAACGTTTTAAAATCAAATAGTTATATCATTAAGTCAGTATATGTGTATCATCTAATTTAATATAAAGTCTTAAAATTTTGAAGATTAAAAATTACGATAGTGGTGTTTAATGACAGGCTTGTTCTTAGTCCAAAAGGAGTGTACTACTACTACCCTCCCCAACTCATAAGCTACGACCTTATGGGATAGAACCAAAGGGGTAAAGGAATATAAAAATCACAAGATTTTACCGAATAGGCATTTGCTTATTTGGTAAATCTTAACCCCCAAAACTCAATTTATCAATTAACAATCAAACACTTACAAAAATGAAAAAAATGCTAATTATCAGTTCTATTTCTTTTATTACAGCGATTTTTTCTTGCCAAAAAGTGGATGTAAAACCACAGGTCAAGGCAGATTTTAGCTATACGATTAGTCCAAGTGGAAGAGTGACTTTCACCAATACATCAACGAATGGCGATAGTTTTTCTTGGAGTATGGGAGATGGAACAACCAGAGATGATAAAACCAGTTTTACCCACGATTTCAAAGCCAATAAAGAGTTCCAAGTAAAGCTCACTGCCACCAGAGAAGGTGTTAGCGATGTGGCGGTTAAATCTGTGGTAATTAATAATTTACTGGGCAGGTTAGTGGTGTATAAGGCTTTCCCAACCGAACTCACTAAGAGTACTAATATCTGGGTGTATGTCGATGGAAAATATCAAGGACTCGTTATGGGAGTAACTAATTTTGCCAAAAATCCTCCTGATTGCGGTAGTCTTGATGGTGTACCGATTGAAAATTTGACGGAAGGTAAACATCAACTCAAATGCCAGGAAGTTATTACCAATGGTTATGTCTGGGAGCGAGAAATAACTATCGTGGCGGGTGCTTGTAACAAAGAAGCTCTCATTAGATGAGGTAGTCAAAACAAATCCATTTTGACTCGTATAACGGTTTTTATCACGTAAAGATAATAGCGAAATATTGATTATAAATTCCATAACAAATAAATAAATTACCATGAAACAACTTGTAAAAAATACACAAGGACAAAGATTCCTTGCCTTATCCTTACTGTTTTTAGTCATTGCTGGCGTAGTGGCTCTGGATGCTCCAAAAATGTTCAGTATCATAAGGGTAATCCTAATTGCCTTCGTAGGTATTATCGGAGCGGTAAAAGTTCATAAGAAATTAAAAAGCGGAGCATCCGATATTCAAGCTATGGCAATGACTTGGTTTGGCAGCTTTTTAATTCTTTTGATGGGCAATACGCTAATGCAACATATACAACAGCTATTTTAAGAAATCTTCCAAAGAAGCAAAACGGCTGATTATAGAGCCTTTTTAAATTTGGCTCTGATTAACAAAATAATGAACAATAGCTTGGAAACGCCATCTTTTCAAGATGAATTTTTGCAAAAACGCTGGTTTACGGGCTGTTCTAAGTCCACAGAGGAAGGTGTTGCAGCCACGCTCCCTAACTCATAAACTACTACCTTATGAGATAGAACAAAGGGGTAAAGGTTTATGATTAAAGCGAAAGATTTACCATTAAGCCTTGGCTTATTTGGTAAATCTTAACCCCAAAATAATCCATTAATTAATATTTTGTAACCCAATTTTCAAATGAAATTTATCAAGAAAACCGCCCTGTTCTTTAACTTTTTTGTTCTCTCCAGTGCATCCACTTACGCCCAAAATGCTTTGAGTAATAAAGAGATTATCAATTTACAGGCATCCAAAATATCACAGGATATTATTTTAGCTAAAATCAGTTCAACCAAATGCCAATTTGATTTAACCACCCAAGGACTCATTGACCTAAAAGCAGGGAAGATTTCGGATAAAGTGGTGAAAGCCATGTTTGTAGCTTCGCCACCCACCGAAACTATGACGAATGATGATGTGATAAAATTATCAGATTCAGACGTTTCAACTACAATTTTAAAGGAAAAAATCAGTAAAACGGCTCATAAATTTGATGTGAGTTCGGAGGCATTAATTAAGTTGAAGGAAGCAAAAGTATTAAATTCTATCGTGAAAGAAATGATACTGAATCCTATGCAAGTGAACGCCCCGTCTGTAGTGGTAGCCGCTACCGTACCCGTAGGTACTACTACCCCAACAACGAATGTAAAAAACAACGTTGGAACAATTTCATGGGAACAAGTGATTGTAACCAATGCTTTTGAAGAAGTTAAAGGATTAACCCGAGTGGGAGAGGTTTCTGCATCCGCCAGCCGAGCGTATGGTAAGGAAGAACGCTTACGGAAAGAAGCGGTTGAAAAGCTCAAAAAAGAAGCAGCCATTAAGGGGGCAACCCACGTTTTGCTCCAATCGAATAGTTTTGCCCCCACGCCCTTCAATACGGTTTCTTTGGGAGGAGTTTGTTATAAAAAATGACCCAAGTAGATGGATTTGCCATTGCTAAAAGAAACAAAAAGAGATTTATCGAAGAAAATTAGGTAATTCTACGCTAAGACAAGTCGTATTCATATATTTTCTTTGTGGCAGCTTTCAAGTAGCCACACCCTTGATTGATTAACTATTATAAAAAATGTTCACCGCCCCCTATTGAGAGGCTATTTCCAAACCGTCCATGAAAATAAATCTATTCAGTTGGCTGTGCTTAGTTTTTCTAAGTAGCAGTGTTCGTCTTTTTGCCCAAGAGACCCCTGACCCCCAAGAGCCAAAGAAGCAACCTTTAGAGCAAGCGACCCCCATCAAAGAAGCCCCCAAGAAAGAAAATCCTACCGACCCCAAGGACAAACCCATTCCCTCCGTAGCAGGAGCATTACCGATTGGTCAAAGTCCTACTGCTTCTCCTGAGAGTAAATTGATTAATCAATTTCAAGATATTCCCGTCAATCTATATTTGGGTGTTCCTATCATTAATCTGCCGATTTATACCTTATCGGAAGCAGGAGGGGCAAGCGTTCCATTAACGCTTTCTTATAATGCAACGGGGATGAGAGGACAAGAGGTATCGGGTTGGTGCGGCATGAATTGGGAGATGAATCTACCCCAAATATCGAGGGTGGTCAGGGGTATTCCCGATGAGGGAAAATACACGTTAAACAATGATTTTTCGAGTACGGGACGCAAAGGATTTTACCAATACGGATTGAAAGCGGATAATAGCGAAGAGAATGATTCCCAGCCCGATTTATTTTTATTGGTAGTTAATGGACAGAGCTATAAATTTAGCTTTGATGTGCATAAAAAGGCTCACTTCTTTCCCGAAGCTGACATAGAAGTAAATGTTACTTGGCAGGAGCGTTTTAACGTGGGTGATGTGGTAGGTATATTTACGAATTGGCGAGTGAGGATGCCCGATGGCAGTACGTATTTTTTTGCTTCTACGGGCGTGGAAACCGAAAGTAGTTTTGAGATGGAAGCCGAGGAAGCCACGAATGGTTCAGCCCGTTACGGAACGGGTGATTTTACTCGCTATATTACGGCTGAAAAAATAACGAGTGCGTGGTATTTAACTAAAATAGAGACGGCTTTTGGACATCAGACGAGTTTTGATTATTATCCTACCCAATACAGTTTTTTCAGATTGGCAGAACAAGAAGCCACTACTAATAACTGTACTTTTAATGGCATTGTCAAAAAAATTAACAAAGTTTTTATTGAAAGTAATACCCTGCAAAAAATCAGTAATTCGACCCACGTGGTGGAGATTAATCGGGGAGGTTGGTCTTCTTATTACGATATTGATGGTGAATTAAAATGGTATTTGAATAATCTTTATCCCGCCCGTAGAGATATAGACCGTTCCGCCCGTTACCCTTCGGACTCTTCTAACGCCCGAGCCTTGCATAAGATTACGGTTTACGCCAAAGACGACCCGACCAAGACCTACGAATGGCAGTTTAAGTACGACTATAATTTTGGGAATGATGCTTCGGGCATTGCTCCTTTGGGTTACAGTTACGCCACTTTAGGTTATAGTCACCAAAGACGTTTTAAGTTACGAAGCATTCAAGAACCAAGTGGCAATCAATACACATTCAAATATTATGACGATGGATTTGTTTTACCCTCCCGTCTAACGCAAGGGATAGACCATTGGGGTTATTTGAATGGTGTTTTGGGAGCAAATCTGATGATTGGGGAGGATGCTTATCGGGCTTGTAGTAATGGTCAATACGCCAATCGGAGTGCTACGGTGGGTTGGTCTCAATACGGAACGCTCACGGCTATCAGTCATAGTACGGGGGGCAGTACCCTATTGAGTTACGAAAACCACACGGCACGTAATTACAGTAGTCTTATTGGAGGGAGTAGAATCAAAAAGATAACTTTTGTGGATTCGATTTCTAATCTAAAGACGGTCAAGCGTTACGATTATCAGCAAGTAAACGGTCAATCATCGGGTTTTCTGTGTTTAAAACCCGTGTATCACTTCGACGACAAAACCAATTTTACCACACCAGCGACCCAGTATTGGTATTCGGGATTATACCAACAACTCTTATCGGAAAGCGGTCGCCCTGGCGTGGGTTATTCACGGGTAAAAGAGACGATTTTATCGAATGATGAAAGTGATAGTTTGGGTTATACGGTCTCGGAGTTTTTACAACCTTTGACGGAGATTAATTTGAGGGAAAAGGTTTATTTCTGTTATGAAGTTCCCGATTTTCCAAGCCCCAAAACGGTCTGTGATACCTTTACGTATATTCGTCCTTGGAAGTGGATTCCCTACCACGAAAACACGGTGGGCGTACCCTTTAGGGTATCGGTTTACGGCAAAGCTAATCAATTATTATCTCAACAGAGTAGTGTTTATGAGGAACAACAGCTTCAGGTATCCGCACCCGATAATTATCAACAACAGTACCATCCTTTTCGTTGGGCGGGCAAGAATTACAGTTTTGAGCAAAGTTTTTTTCAATTCTACCAGACCTATCGTTTAGTTTCCGATACCACGAAAGTTTTTAGCCAGCAGGGGACAAATCCCCAAATCAGTATTAACAGCTACCAGTACGCCACCCAAGCCAAGCATAACCAAGTCATTAAAACCAGTACGAAAGATTCCTACGGTAATACGATTGAACAATCCTTTAAGTACGCTCCCGATTTTAGTTTTGGCTTTATTCCTCCTTTAAATCAGGAGGGTGAAGGGGTAAAAGCCCTTAAAAGCAAACATATTTACACCGCCCCCATTGAGCAGATTACCCGTAAGAAGAACTTTTTTGGGACTACCTTTATTGTAGGAGCGAGTTATCAAAGCTACTATGGTTCGGACTCCGTGGGTCGAAAAGCAGGGATGTTAAAATCCAGTTTTAGCTTAGAGAACACGCCCCGAAGTAGCATGGTAGAAGCTACCTACGTGGCTGATTTCTTGGTTAAAGACGGTGATTACGATTTGAAGACCACGAATTTATCCTACACAGCGATTGGACTACCGACTGAGATACAAACTCGTTTTGGGACTACTTCCAAAGTCAATTACGATGCTACTTACCCCACCTTAGCCATTAGCCAAATTAGTAACGTAGGCGAAGCCTCCGAGCAGAGCGTTAGTACCCAATACGGAAAGATACTCTACGGAGCAAGTCAGCAGACGGGAGCAAACGGTTTATCGGTCAGTAGTGAATACTATCCCGATGGGAAATTAAAACAGCAAACTGATAAAGACGGGAAGGTACTCAAACATCTTCAGTACGTCTATCGAGGTCAAGCCGATAGCGACCCCTTACTAAGTACCAACACGGCTTATAACCGTGTCATTACCCGAGTTCCCCGAATTGCCACGACGACCCCTTTGAGTCTTACCCACGTTGATTGTGCGATTTCGGTGGTCTATATGGACGGAGCGGGTCGGGTGGTAGAGCAGGTGGGATATAGAGCCTCTCCCAACCAAAAAGACATGATTTCGGGCGTGGTAGATTACGATAAATTTAGTCGTGTCCAAAAGAATTGGTTAAGTGTTGAAAGCAATAAAGACGATGGGAGCTTATTAGATACGGCTACGGCTAAAAGCATTGCCAAGCAATTTTACGGGGATGCGATGCCCTATTCGGAGGTACTCAGTTACGAATCCTCTCCGATGAGTAGGGTCTTTAAAGCCTACGGACCTGGTAAAGCGTGGCGAGATAATCTAAGATATAGTGAAAGTAGCTACGAGACGACCGATAACATTCCACGCTTTCGTTTATTTTATGATTCCAACGTGGCTTACACTTATAGTCAGTACAATACTTACGAAATTAGTAAAGTCAGTAGTACAGACGAAAGGGGTTCAAAGGTCATTAGTTACCAAGACCGTTCGGGGAATCTCATACAAAAAGACGTGCAGGTGGATGATACCAATTATCTAAAAAGCATGATGGTTTACGATGAAGCAGGTCGATTGCGATATACGCTGATGCCCAAAGCGGTAGCAGCATTGCCAGCTTTGGGAAGTTCAACGATTGATTTTGAGACGTGGTCAGCTTTTGAAGAGAACGTGTATGCGGCTCATTACGATTTTAGACAAAGGGTATTTGAATCCCATCAACCTGGGCAAGGTTGGGTACGAAGTGTCTATAACCGTCTCAACCAAGTGGCAATGACCCAAAATGGTGATGAACTTGCCCGTAACAATACGTGGAACTACGTTCAAAGGGATGGTCAAGGCAGAACGGTTCGTTTGGGACAGATGCAACTGCCCAGTGTTTTTACCCGTGATAGTTTACAAAAACTTTTCAATGCTTTTGTGGATGAAAAGCAATTTGAGGAACGGAGTACGGCATCGGGTCAGGTTCGTTTTTACACCAACCGCAGTTTTCCCTCGGTGCTAAGAAGTTACATTAACGAGACCACTTGGAAGCAAATAGATTACTATGATGATTACAACTGGCGGTACGATGATGTTAATTCGGGTACGGTGGCGGATTATGGTTATCAAAGCAATCCTTACTACGCTACGGCTTATTCAGTGAGCAATGCTAAAGGACTGATGACGGGGCGTTTAGAGAAGATAGATAACTTTGGGAATTTTGCTTTTCCGATGTCGGTGTACTACGATGATAAAAACCGTAGTATTCAAAGTATTACTTATCAGGACTTGTACGCCCGAAACCAAGAAGATAGAGCGTATAATTTTGTGGGAGAGTTATTAGAATCCCGAATGATATACCGAAAGAGCGGAGCGAGTGATTATACTCGGGTGTTGGAGCAGACTTATGACCACGTGGGCAGACTCCAGCAGACTTACTACCGTTTGAGCGAAGGGACTACTGCTAAGGTCGCCCGTATGAAACTTAGCAGTCTATTGTACGATAATATCGGGAGGGTAAAAACCAAGTTTGTACAACCACAGGCGAATTTAACGGCGAGTAAGACCTCGGGAAATTGGAACACTCCGACTATTTGGCAAAATAATACGTTGCCCAGTAGCAGTTCCTACGTGGTCATTAGCCAAGGCGATACCGTTACCATTCCGCTAAGTACGACCGTAACGGCAGGGACTTTGTACGATGCTGGGGTACTGAGATTTTTATCCAATGCTAAACTCCAAATGAGTAGTTTAGGGAATACGGGTAAACCTGCTTTACAAGAGATTAACTACACTTATAACGTAAGAAACCAGATGCGAGGCATTAACCTCAATGCCAACGGTGAACTGCAAACGAGTGCCGATAAACTCTTTAGTTACAAACTTGACTACCACGAAGACGGACGTTATTTTGACGGTTCGATTAGCAAACAGACGTGGAAGAGTAGCGTAGATAATCAAAGTAGAAGCTACCGTTTTACCTACGATAGAGCCAATCGTTTGAGTAGTGCCATTTCGGGCGTGGGAGAAGATAACTTTTCGATTCCCAGGGTCAGTTACGATGCCAATGGAAACATTAGTTTTCTATCGAGAATGGCGAAAGTACCCAACGGTGGGGGTTTTCTAACGACCAAGATAGATTCTTTGGATTATCAGTATCTAAACGGGGGTAATAAACTCAGGAGCGTAACGGATAATGCGATTCGTGCTTCCTTGGGAGGTTTCAAAAACGGGACAAATTCGGGGGATGATTACGAGTATTATCCCGATGGGAAACTTAAAAAGGATTTGAACCGTAACATCAGCTTGATTCAGTACAATTATTTGGATTTAGTGTCAAAAATCAAATTCGCTAATAACGATTCGATTCAGTATTTTTATAGTAGTGGGGGGCAGAAAAGAAGAACGGAAAGAGTGATTGGGGGACAAAAAAGTTACACGTTTTACGATGGGGAAATGGTGTATGTTTCCACGTCGATTAATTCGCTAAATGATTATCGGTTGTCTGAGATTCAAAACCCCGAGGGGCGGTACGTAAACGGAAAGTTAGAATACAGTTACACCGACCATTTGGGCAATCTAAGACTTAGTTACAAAGACAGTTTGGGAGTAGCCTTTATTACCCAAAGCTACGCTTACGATGCTTGGGGATTGGAATTAAAATTACTGCGGTATCAGTTTTCAAACACCAATAATGACCGTTATACGTGGCAGGGGAAAGAAGATTTAGAAGCGGATAATTTAGAGGGTTGGTCGGATTTTGGTTGGCGGATTGAGGATAGAACGCTTGGGCGTTGGTTTACACCTGACCCCGAAGACCAGTTTAAGAGTGTTAGTCCATTTGCTTATTGTGCCAATAATCCTGTGAGTATGGTGGACCCAGACGGTAGATTTGCATTTTTACCATTTTTAGCAGCAACCATTTTTAGCGGTCATATTGGCGGAATGATTAGTCAGGGGAATGGAGGTAGTTATGGAAAAGGGTTTTTGACAGGGGCATTAGGTGGAGCAGCAGGATATTTTGCTCCCATTGGTTTTTTGCCTGGTTTAGGTTACGGTGCAGGGACGGGGGCATTAGTCGGTGGCATCAATTCTTCAATAAATGGAGGTAACTTTTGGGATGGAGCTTTGGGTGGTGGGATTACTGGCGGTTTATTAGGAGGTATTTTAGGAGGAATTGGAGCATTAAAAAGGGGAGGAGATTTTTGGACTGGTAAAAGACCAGACCAATATTTTACTGTCAGCGAAGCAAATAGAATTTTAAAAGGAAATTCAGAAGGTACATCTGTAAACAAAGCTGATTACAGAAAATTTGTTGAAAAACAGTTTCCAAAAGAATCTTCAATTTTGAAAAGTTCAAATGGGACTAAACTTCCAAGGGGTGTAACCATCAATGGAGATGGTTCTTTTAAAACGCCTGTGGGGGATGCTCTTGGAATTACACATCCATCTGTTTGGAAAGGAGGGCAGTCCGCTCGTGTATTTATTTCTGATGCTGCATTTTCATCAGAAGCTCGACTATTTTTAACCGTTGGACATGAGTATACTCACGCTCAGCACATATTAGATGGACTAAACATTGCATATAATAGTCGAAATACTAATGTAATAAGTATGGACGATTTTGGTACTTATGATTGGTCAGGAATGACGGAACACGCAGCCTATCAATGGACTGTTGATGCTGCTTATAAAAATGGATGGAATAGCTTAGGAAAAAGTTTTAGTAATCTTATGTTTGAAAAAGGATACGGTTACGATTTAACAACAGATTTATTTAAAAGTAGAGTAAATACAATATTTAGAAGATGAAAAAAAAAATAATATTATTTATCGTTTTGTGTACTTGTAGTTGTAAGCAAAATACTAAAACTGATAATGTTGCTCTAACAGCAACATTATCAGTACAAAAAGTATATCCTGAAAAAGGTAGTCACACTATATGTAAACATCAAAATCGTCTTTGGATAACACTTCATAATAGTTCATCTAAAAACATTTTTCTTTATTCGCCAGCACTTATCTTTTTAGTAAAAAGAGAAAATAAATGGGTAGAGGACTATGAAATATTCAATAGGATTTGGGATTGTGATATTAAACTGAATGATAATTTGATGGATAATTGGGTCAAATATCAGATGCAATCAAAAAACTTTGACTTTTCAAAAGCACTTGTAGAAAGGTATGTAAGACCAAAAGGGTTAAATGAAATACAAAAAAAGTCTTTTTTCAATTTCATTTTTTTAAAACCCAACGATTCCATTACATATCCATTTATTATTCCTTATGAGTTTGGTGAAACTGTCAAAGTTTATTTAAAAAGTTCTCCTGATATATGTTTAGGTATGAATAACTCTGGATTCATTATGTCAAAATATAAAAAAAGAATCCCTGATAAATTTGAAAGTTATGAATATTTAAAAGAAGAAGTTTCTTCAAAGGCTATTCAAATTGAATAAAAAAATGTGTAGGTTGTTTCCTCAACTCTTACAATCAGTGATTTGCAAATTTCAAAAAATCAAAAAGGTCGTTGAGTTCATTCAATGACCTTTTTGAATTAATCATGGCAAGGCAAAGAAGATTTAGAAGCGGATAATTTAGAGGGTTGGTCGGATTTTGGTTGGCGGATTGAGGATAGAACGCTTGGGCGTTGGTTTACGCCTGACCCCGAAGACCAGTTTCAAAATATGACTACCTACGGGTACTGTGCTAATAATCCTGTTTCTCACATTGACCCTGATGGTAGGATTGTACCTGCTTTTGTTATTGGTGCTATTATTGGGGCGGCTATTAATACAACTTCTCAAATTATTCAAAATGGAGGTTTTAGAAATTTTAATTGGGGTAATTTTGGTATCAGTACCATTACGGGAGCAGTTGGTGGGGGTATAGCAGATGCTTTGCCAAATTTATTAGGGCAAAGTGCCGCTACCAGTATAGGGGGTAATATAGCTCAGGGGGCGTTAAACGGAGCGATTAGTGGTGGTATCTCTGGTGGTGTAGGTTCAGCTTTGAGCGGTGGAAATTTTTGGAATGGAGCATTAGGCGGGTTTATTGCAGGAGGTATTGGGGGTGGATTGGGAGGATTAATTGAAGGGAATCCATTGGAAAACGCTTTGTATAATGCTCCTAAATTGGCAATGGTAGGTCCTAAACCTAAACCTAAGCCTAAATTCTATAAAGATGGGTCAATACTTTTGGATGAAGTAAAAGTTCAAGGATTTATTGAGAAAGGATATGATTATGTTAGTGGAGCTATTAAAGAGACTTGGGGAGACGCAATTAGAGTTTCTTCTACCTTAGCATCTTCATTTGCTAATAATATCAATATGGTAATGAAGGAGGGTGTCCATGAGGGAAGTCCTTACAATAGGGCAAATGCACCTTTTCGACCTTATGAATTAGATTTAAAGAAAACTTCTTGGATTCCAGAAAGAGATAATGATTATATGGGTGGAGTTTCTTCTTTACGTGAAAAGAAGTTATATAATTCTACCTTGAATTTGACGGTTGATGCGATGTCGGCAGTTATACCCGAATATAAATTTATCCCGAATTTATGGGTTAGATGGTTTACTAAGTGGAGAACTGAAAGTTATGTTGGTGATACAATTAAGGATAATTTTAAAAAATAAAAAAATGAAAGTTAAAGAGCGTTACAAATTCTTATTAGTTATTGTGCTTGTTAATATCTTTTTGTTAATAATATTTCTAATTACCAATAGTGATTATTGCAGAGAATTAATAAAAAAAGTATCAGGTAGTCAAGGTATTATCTTACTTAGTATAATCGGTGCTTATATTAGGAGGAATTTTTCAGAAGACAAAAAGGATTCACTAAATGAATATTTTTGGAATACTAATTTTTTGACTAATGCAAAATTCGGTATAATAATAGTAGGAATACCTTTATTTATTATTTGGGTTTTTTTCATACGTTAACAGGTTCAACGCATTTAAAAATGCTATTTTACAAAACTGTTACATGGAATAGTACAATTTCTTACTAAGTAAGACCATTAAAAGTATAATCATGTTCAA
>JALONS010000458.1 GCA_025454855.1 Arcicella sp. | reverse complement strand
GACCCTACCTTTAATATTTACGAAGCCAACCGAGAACTCATGCTTGCCCGTAGAGCCGAATGGCACGAAGAATACACACTACCCCAACTTTGGCGTTTTTATCAGCCTTCTCGTATCTCGCACGGTTCATATTGGCAAGAATGGGGAACTGAACAAGAAGTACAGTGGAAAGAAAACTATAAACTTTGGATGGCTTTTGTAAACGAATATAAAAATAGAGGTGGACGAGTTACTACGGGGTCCGACTCTGGTTTTATTTTTCAGTTGTACGGTTTTGCTTACATCCGTGAGCTGGAATTATTACGTGAAGCAGGGTTTCATCCTCTGGAGGTCATCAGAGCCGCCAGCTTGAAAGGGGCAGAGGCATTAGGCATGGCAGATAAAATTGGTTCGGTAGAAGTGGGAAAGTTGGCTGATATGGTTATTTTGGAAGAAAACCCCTTGAAAAATCTTAAAAATCTATACGGTACTGGTGCGATTAAACTAACCGAAAAGAACGAAGTTACTCGAATTGGTGGGGTGAAATACACTATCAAAGATGGTATCATTTACGATGCTAAAAAACTCTTGGAAGACGTAAAAAAAATAGTAGCCGATGCCAAGAAAAAAGAGAATTTTGAGATTTTTCAACCTGGTTTAGAGAAGAAAACTGGCACAAAAATTCAAGGTAGTAAAGAATAATTTTGCAAAAATAAAGCCTTTCAACTGGTGAAAGGCTTTACAAAACAAAAAAGAAACTGGCGGGTCTCCAAAACGAATTTTTTAATAATTTTACCCTAAATAATCATTACTGGGCTTTAATATTAACAAATATCAAGTTTATATTCTTTTAAATCAATACTTACATTAGGTATTTTAATCGCAGCGTATGGATATCAATCGGGAAAATATACTTAATCAAGCAAAATCTATCTGGAAGGAAATAACTGAAAACCATTCAGAACAAAATGTGATAAGTTCTTATGATGAAGAAGCCTTAAATCTACTTTCTAAAAATACGCATACGGTTATTGCCATTATTGGTTTAAAAAACTACCAAAAGCTCTTTATCAGTCAAAATGTAAGAGAAGTATTGGGTTATACCGCCGAAGACGAACCGCACTTAGGGATTCTACAATACATTCAAATGATGGCATTTGACCATATTTTATTTCCCATAACGGCAGGACGTTGGTATTTGAAATGTTTAAAAGAGATTAGTTTTGAAGAAAAAATCAATCAACGAATTGACTTTGTAGGGGCAAAAATGAAAACTCGACAAGGTAAAGTCATTAAAGTTTTTATTCAGACAACGCATTTAGACGAAGACGATAAACGGAACCCCATTAACATCATTAACACTTTACAGAATGTTTCGCACTTAATGAAAGATGATTTTTGGTGGATGCGTTTTTCCTACGGAGAAAATTCTTCAAAAGTCAAATATTATCATTCAGATTCTGGGAAATCATTTGATTGTGATATACTCTCCGACCGTGAAAAAGATATTTTACGACTGGTACAAGATGGACTTGACTCTCAGGAAATAGCCGATAAACTCTTTCTGAGTTTAGCCACTGTTCATACCCATCGGCGAAATATGCTGGCTCGGACGGGTATGAAAGATATGACAGCCCTATTACAAATTGCTATCTCTATCGGGATGATTTGATTTTCAGAATACTACAATACATCTATTTCCTAAAATGAGCATGAATAATCATAAGTACCAAGACACAATTATTTAAGAATTACGATTGATTCGATTTACGATTATTTATCTGAATATCAACAATTTATTCGTCAATCTTAATCGTAGTGGCGAACCACTCGGATTAATCGTAAATAATTTATGCTGAATGCTTATCCATTAATAATCCACAAAATCAATACCCCGTAAGTTTTTACGTTTCCTTCTCGAAATACTCGCTTCTAAATTATTTTCCATTCTCAATATTCCGTCCTCACGATTATAGGCTACTATAAAAGATGGATTAATTAAAAAGCCACTGTGTACACGAATAAATTGCTGATGGAGCAGTTGTGCCTCAAAATGCCGAATGGTATGAGCATAAATACGTTTCTTACCATTTTTCAAATGAAAAACAGAATAATTACTTTGGCTTTCAAGCATAATAATATTTTCTATGGGAATCAACGTTTTTTGCTTTTGATTCACTAAAACATAGTTAGCCGATGAATTTTTAAGTTCGTTTTGCATGGAGGTAATTGGGAAAAGGGTTTGATGGCTTTCGGCTTTTGGCTGTCCTTACACTTTAGACTAATCGAAAAGCGATTTGCGAAAAAATAAGTACGTTTCTGAAAATCAAAATCTTGTAAAATTCTTCCTTTGCAAACCTAAATAAGTTAAGTATAACTGCCGAAAGCTGACAGCCAACTGCCTACTGCCAAAAGACACCACAAAGTTCTTTCAATAACCTCCCCCTGTCAATTACGGAAAGCCGTGAATTATATCACGGAAAACCGTGAATTTTAATAGAGTTCTTTCAAAAGTGTTTGTAATATTTGCTTAAGTGTCGAACTTTACGAAATTATGGCAAAATACGATACAATAAAGTTATTGGCGGATTCA
>JALONS010000159.1 GCA_025454855.1 Arcicella sp. | reverse complement strand
GCGTTAAAATACATTTCTAAGATATTAAGGCGTAGTTTTTTTTGCAATGCTTTAAGGGTTGCAAAAGATTCAGTGATATTATTCTGTGAAGTAATCATTCAGAGATGGGTTCGGCTTCTAAGGAATACTAAAAACGTAATTCGATGCAAAATTAGCGTTTTTTTGTCAAATTATCACGCAAGACAAGAGATGAATCTGAGTAGGGGTAGGGCAATTACTTATTTTTTGGTAATCGTAAACTCAACTCTGCGGTTTAATTTACGCCTTTCTTCGGTGGCATTACTGGCAATTGGACGAGTTTGTCCCCAACCTTTTGTAGTGATTCTTTCGGGGGAAACGCCTTTTGTAATTAAGTAGTTTTTAACTTCTTCAACCCGTTCTTCGGATAGTTTTAAGTTCAACTGGAAGTCTCCTTGATTATCTGTATGTCCTTCAAAAAGGATTTCCAAAGTGGGAAAATCGGTCATTGCCTGAGCGATTCTATCCAAATCTTTCAAAGCTGGTGCTTGCAAGTGAGATTCACCCTGTTCAAAAGTAAAACTATTCAAAACGCCTTTATTCCCGACCTCTAAAGGCATCAAATAAAAATCTTTTTTAATTTCTCGGTACGAAATCTCTTTTGATAAATCCACCGTTTCATTAATGGCTAAATATCCTTTGGCATAAGGAACAAAATCGTATTTTTCTTTGAGCGGAACCACAAAACTGAATGTTCCCGTTGCAGGGTCGTAATTTCTTATTTCAGCTTTCAATTTTTCATTTTGTGGGGTCATGGTCAAAACGGCTTCCACTGGTTTTTTATCCGTAGTGGTAAGCACACTTCCTGCAATAATTGCCACTGGTTCAGGCTTAGCCGTTTTGGGAAGCTCCAATTTATAAATATCTTCTTTTTTTGAGGCATTAATCGAACAAATGTAGGCATATTCACCAGAAGCAGGCAGGGTAAAGAAACCATCCCAGTTGGGGGTATTAATTGCCGACCCTAAATTTTCTGGTTCGCTCCAGTATTGCCATGTATCATCCAAACGTTGTGTCTTGAAAATATCATTATCTCCGTATCCAGGGAAGCCCTGCGTTGAGAAATACAGTGTTTTCCCGTCAGCAGCAATGAATGGGGTTACATCGTGTTCGATAGTATTGATTTGTCGCCCCATGTTGATGGGTTTCGACCACGTATTTTTTTCTTTTTTGAACGAAACATACAAATCACGTTTCCCAGTGGTATTTTTTCGTTGGATAGACATCACCATTACCATTCCATCGGGCGAAATGGCATATTCCGCATTGGGGCTATCGTTGTAATAATCCTCAATTTTTATTTCTTCGGGGTATGCCCAACCGCTCCGAGTAAGATATGAACGTGAAATACCGGGCGACAGCTTACCGTCTTTGTTGTATTTATTCAATAATAGAATCTCTTTACCGTCCGCAGAAACGGAGAAAATGGCATTTTTCTCATTGTTATTAATGGGATAGCCAATACTTTTTGATTTTACCCAATTGCCATTTTTATCTTGCACACTGTACCAAACGTCTTGGTCTTTCCCTTTACCGAAAACGGATAAGTAATTTCGGGTATAAAAAAGCGTTTTACCGTCACTGGAAATAACTGGAGCAAATTCTTGGTGTCTTGAATTGACGTTTTTTCCCAAATTTTCTCGATAAACTTCTTTAGGAGCGTCAGCAGCTACTCTGATGACGGCTTTTATGGGTTCTTCAGAAGTTGAGATTCCAATAGCATCAATTTGATTAGGTCCTTTGATTTTATCGGTATTAAGAATCAATTTGATGGCAACGACTTGATAATTTGTGAACTCAGGCAAGATAACGTTTAACATTTTACCCTTTTCCTTCACTTTATTGATTTGGTTTTGGGGACTCTCGTACAGAATATGAGATTTTTTTTGGTTATCGAGAGCAATAACTTTATCAATACAACCTTGTCCATAATTTTCGGCAATGGCTACTTGACGAATTGCCATGCTGGTATCAAAACCTACGGTGATGTATTCTTCGTGTGGGCTGTCGGGTTGGGAGGGTTGCCAAGCGGCTACGCTTTCAACAATATTGGGTAGTACATCTGGCTTGCCCAATGCTTGTATCGCTTTGTACTCAGTAGTTTGAAAAGGAATAACTTTTTCTGATGAAAACTCTAAAACCTTACTTGCCCAACACGTTTTTTGTGATAAAGTTGGAAAAGCAATGTAATGCAAGAAGAACAAAAAGGCGGCGGATTTTTTTAACATTGATACCATGATAAAAGGTTATTTGTCAGCCCTCAAAAATTATACCGATTTTTTGAGACTTGTTTTTGCTGCTTAGATTTTAGATAAAACCACAAAATCTACCTGCTAATTTTTTACAATAGTTACCTCCACCCGTCTATTTAATCTTCTTTTTTCCTCTGAATTATTACTGGCAATGGGTCTGGTAGAACCATAACCTTGCGTTTGAACTCGTTTCATATCGATACCGCCCGCCGCTAAATATTTTTTTACTTCTTCTACTCTTTCTTTCGACAGTAGCAGATTGGCGTTCCAATCACCTTGATTGTCAGTATGTCCTTCCAACATGATTTCCATTGTTGGATTTTCTTTCATTACTTTGATAATTCTATCCAATTCAGGAAATGACGCATCTAAGAAAACGGCTTTACTTTGTTCAAAAAATACACTGTTGAGGGTCATTTTTTGACCAACTTGAATTGGTAATAAGTAAATATTCTTTTTGACTTCCTTGAAAGTATTATCCTTTGAAAAATCTAAAGGTTCAGAAACTGCCATGTAGCCTTTTTTAGTGGCTGAAAGCGTATAATTTTGTTTGGCGGGCAACATCATTTTGTAATCACCAGTTTCGGGGTCATAACTTACGCAAACCGTATCCTTATCGCTCAAATTTTGGACATTGATGCGTGCAGAAATCGGTTTTTTATCAACCATATTATAAACCCCACCCGTCAATTGTATCACAGCATTAGGTTTTATTGATTCTGGAACTCTTAGTTTGAAAATATCCTCTTCACCAATGGCATTTTCTTGAGAGCTAAAATAAGCATAATCACCCAAAGCAGAGATAGAAAAATAACCGTCCCACTCGGGTGTATTGATAACTGACCCCAGATTTTCAGGGTCACTCCAATTTAGCCAAGTATCATCCAATCTTCTACTGAGAAAAATATCGTTATTTCCATAGCCACTAAGCCCTTTGGTAGAAAAGTATAGGGTTTTACCATCAGCAGCGATAAATGGAGTACTTTCTTCTTCGGCAGTATTTACTCTTTTGCCTAAATTCTTGGGTTCAGACCAAGTGTTATCCGCCTGCAAAAACGAAACGTAAATATCTTTACCCCCTTGTGTTTCGCTGAATTGCCCCGTCATAATCAAAATCCGACCATTAGGTGAAAAGCTATATTCCGCATATTCCGACTTGTTTTTAAAATTTTTAATATTGATTGGTTTAGGAAAGCCCCAACCCGCTGCCGTTTTGGTTGAAATAGAAACCCCCTTTGCCATTGAACCATCTTTTAGATATACATTATTCAAAAGGATGGTTTTTCCATCGGGTGAAATAGCACAAATGGCATTGTGCTCAGTATTATTGATGGGTTCTCCGATGGGTTTAGCCAGTCCCCATTTACCGTCTTTTTGAATTTCTGCGAACCAAACATCTTGATTTTTAGTATTTCCTAAGTTTTCGGGATGCTTCCAGCGAGTGTAATAGAGCGTTTTTCCATCAGGAGAAATTACAGGAGCAATCTCCCGATAAGCGGAGTTTACATTTTCACCTAAATTCTCTTTGATAATTTCGGCGGGTAGATTTTTGGCTAAATTGATGGTTGCTTTAATAGGTATTTCAGACTGACTAATGCCAATGGCATCAATTTGATTCCAGCCTTTTACCCTTGCAGTGTTTAAAACAATTTTTACCCCTCTTACTCTAAATGTGGTCAATTTCGGCAAAATAATGTTTGTCATTTTGCCGATTTCAGAACTGGGACCGCTCTTATTTTGCCAAATAGGTTTTATATTATCGTATTCATCAAAGACCTCAACTTTAACAATACAACCTTGTCCAAGATTTTCAGCAATGGCTATTTGTCTGATGGACATGAGGGTATCAAAACCAACAATAAGAAATTCTTCTTGGGGGTTATCTTGCGTCATGGGTTGCCATGCACACACACTTTCACCATAAAGGGGGAGTTTGTTGGGTCGCCCTAAAGCCTGAATAGCTCTATTTTCTTTGGTGGTTTTAGCATCAAAATATTCGGTAGAAAAAGCAATTACACGACTTGCCCAAAATGTTTTTTGAGCAAAATTTTGGAATGAAATGAGAAATAATATCAGGGTTAAAGTGTTTCTCATCGGAGAAGATACTGATTTTTAATAAAGTAAGTAATAATGAATCATTAATGGGCAGTGGTAACGCCTAAAGCGGAAACTTGAAAAGGTATTTGCGAGAATAGATGAACATTCTAAAAAATAGAGATGTCACTAAGCTCTTTGTTGGCAACTTTTTCCTTTTTAATTTTTTCAAAAGTAACCTTTTTGGGTTTTTCAGATTTGATACCTTTTTGTATTTGTAAATTATGTTCAAAAAACTCAATGGCTCTTTGCACTTTGTTTTTATTTATCGTCAAAAAGTAGGGTCTTCGTCCGTTTTTCTGAATTAAACGTGCGTCTAATTTATAAATTGTTCCTTCTGGAAAATCTGAAATAATTTTGGCGGGGCATCCTACTCGTAAATCACACGGAATGGGTTGTCCCTCAAGGGTTTTCAGACGTGGACGATTTCTTCGAGTATCAAAATACACTTTGGCATAAATATCCAAGAATACTTTTTTCTCCAATTCGGGCATTTCAGAAACGAGCGAAAGTTGCATATTTTCAAGTAGTACGGAATTGCCATTCCGTTTTATTTGTGAAGATGAATCTTAAAATTAAAGATAAAACAGTATTCTTTCAAATTATTTCTTCAACCAATCCCCAATTCCATAAGGGTCTTCCAAAGGTGCAGACACGTGTTCGTGCTTGATTTGCCAGTTTTCATCCTTATTTTTCCGAAGCACAAATGTAGAACGGAACTGTACAGAGAATTCTTTTCCTTTAACTTCTACCGTCAGTACAATCATACCACCAACCCACGCCATGTCGGTAGAGGCTTCCTCAAATGGACCTTCAACCCATTCAATTTTATTCAAAGTCAAGGGCGAGTTACAAAAGTCTCCCCAGCCTTTCGCAATTTTTTCGTAACCCAAAGTCGTGTATCGTGGACCTTCCAAGATTACATAAGTGTCTTCGGAAGGTACGTAACTCTTGCAAATATCTTCTACTCGTTTGTCAATAATCGACTGGTAAAAATTATTAATGGTTTCAATTGGAGACATCATTGGAATATTTAGGGTTAAGGGATGCTTTTTTAAGCAGAATATTTTGGCGGTTTACGCAGTCAGGAGTTAAAAATTGGAATCCCTCAAAAAACTCTTCCAAAGATACAGTTTTTATGTTAAATTTGAGAAACTGAAATACCATCCAATAAAATATGTCTCCAATAAAATACGATTCTATCTCGCTTTCAATACTGTGGTCTCGACTTTTAGCCATAGTTGATGAAGCGGGAACTACTTTACAACGTACTTCATTTTCAACCGTTACCCGAGAGTCTAATGATTTTGCGGTGGTACTGATGGACGAACAAGGGCGTTCTATTGCCCAATCAAGTACTTCTGTGCCATCTTTTTTGGGCGTTCTGCCGATGCTCACCAAAGCTCTTTTGAGTGATTATTTCCCGATTGATACTTGGCAGGAAGGGGATTGCATCATCACGAATGACCCTTGGCTTTGTGCAGGACACAAACCTGATATTGGTTTGGTTTCGCCTATTTTTCGAAATCAAAAATTGATAGGTTTTATTGGTACAATTGCTCACTCGCCTGATATGGGAGGTAGTCTCTGGGGAGCTGGAGCAAGAGATTTATACGAAGAGGGGTTGATGATTCCACCTACTAAACTCTACGATGCTGGAAAACCCAATACCATGCTTTTTAATATTATTGAAGCCAATGTAAGAGCCGCCCGACAAACCATTGGGGATATAAAAGCTCAATTGGCAGCCAATGAGCAAGGCATTCGTTCATTAAAGAGATTGATGGATGAAAATAATATGGCTGACATTATGGTTTTATCCGAACAAATCATAGAAGCCTCCGAAAAAGCTATGCGAGAAGCCATTGCCAAAGCTCCAGATGGCGTTTATAACTATCAATACGAAGCCGATGGTGATGGTCTCGGAGAGTTTGTTCATATCAATTGTACTGTTACAATAGCCAATGACGAAATCTCGGTAGATTATACAGGTTCTTCGGGTCCTCATTATTTGGCAATTAATGCCGTAATGAACTACGTATATGCTTACACCGCTTACCCGATAAAATGCACATTTTCGCCAGATGTACCCAATAATGAAGGGGCTTTCAGACCCATTAAAGTTTCCGCTCCGAAAGGGTCATTACTAAATGCTCAAAAACCAGTTCCGTTGGGTGGGCGTAACATTACGGGCAATATTCTTCATGCACCCGTTTTTGGGGCGTTAGCACAAGCGGTGCCTTTACAAGTTCAGGCAGATTGTGGTTCGGCTTGTTGGTGTATTGTATTAAATGGTCAAAAAGATATTGTAACCAAAAAGGGAATTGAGAAAACTGATTTTGTTGAATATTTCTTCTTGAATGGTGGTTACGCTGCTCGTCCAAACCAAGATGGCGTAAATGTATTGAGTTTCCCGACTAACGTTGCGAATGTTCCGATTGAAATATTGGAAAGAGATGCACCAATTATGGTGACTGAAAAATCGCTCAGACCAGATACTGGTGGATTAGGAAAATACCGAGGAGGACTTGGACAAACGTTTTCTTTTAAAATGGTAGGAAAAGAACCAATAAACCTGTCCATTTTAACTGAAAAAACCAAAACCTTTCCACATGGAATTTTGGGAGGAGAAAATGGAGCAGGTGGTTCTATGGAAATACGTCCCCATCGTTTTATCCCCCCCAAGGGATTGACAAAATTACACCCTAATGAAGAAATTATTTTGAACCTGCCAGGAGGAGGAGGGTACGGTTTAAAAACCGAACGAGATGCGAAGTTTTCGGAACGTGATAAAATTTTGGGATATTGTAAGCGTTAAGCTATTTTAAACTAATAATTTTATTACCATCAAGCCTGAAAAACAAATGAGGTTAATCTTCGTTTAATTCAGAAACAGCAAACGAAACTTTTATGAAACGAATTTTCAATATTAAATACCTCATTTTTCCCGTCATAATTTTATTTCTGAACGGTTGTAGTAGTTCAAATTCTGACCCAAATCCTCAGACCAATAAGTATTTAGTAAGTAGTACACTGTTGGGAGAGTTTTCCAAAACTTCGCTTCAATCACGAGCGGATGGATTTACTGGTGGCGGCGTTAGTAACCCAACGATTACCCTTTTTGTCAATTCTCTACTGAAATATGATATCAAGGCTTACAAAATTGTTTATAAAACGAAAAATACTGACGGTACAGAAATACAAGCGTCGGGAGCATTGATTATTCCGAATACGACTGAGGCAATACCCATGATTAGTCAGCAGCATGGTACAATCAGGACTGACGCACAAGCCCCATCCAATTATCAGCCAAATAGTGAAGCATACACAATTGCGTCTATATTTGCCTCGAATGGTTATATTATTGCTTGTCCTGATTACATAGGTTATGGCGTATCAAAAAACATTGTACACCCTTACGAACACCGTGAAACATTAGCACAAGCCAGTTTAGATATGATTAGAGCTGCTTCTGAATTGATTGCGAATGAAAAAGTAAATTGGAATAAAAAGCTCATGATTACGGGTTATTCGCAAGGTGGTTTCGCTACAATGTCATTACAGAAAAAAATTGAGGAACAATTTCCAACGGAATTCAATTTGGTAGCTTCATCTTGTGGAGCGGGGGCTTACAATAAAACCCAATTCATGAAAGATTTATTCAATACCACCACCCACGGTATTCCCGAGTACAATCAATTATACATTTGGGTAACCCAAACTTACAATCGTGTTTACGGGTTAAATAGAGCAATGAATACTTATTTCAAAGAGCCTTATGCAACTGATGTTCAGGCAAATGGCAACAATGCGGTGATTAAAGTAAGTATTGATTTAGCATTCTTGGATTCTTTCAAAAAAGCAGTTAATGATGGTACAGATACACAGTTTGCCAACGCTGTAAAAGATAATGACGTTTTTGATTGGGCTCCCAAAACTGAAACACAGTTGTATCACGGTGATGCTGACCAACAGGTATTCTATAACAATTCTGTGACTGCCGAAAGAGCAATGAAAGCCAAAGGTGGAAAAGTTACACTTTTGACTACAAAAGGAGGAACGCATGGTTCAACGCTATCGGATTATGCGTTAGGAACATTTACATTTTTCAGCAGTAAAAGGTAAATTAAAGTGGAATACCAACAACGAAATATATGGAAGCAAAAACCAAACAACCAGCTATTAATCTTCCGCCTGTTTACAATCTCATCCAGAAGCACGAAGTCTTTCCCGAAGTATCACATGATGAAACTGCCCGCTACAATTTTTTGGCTAATTTGAATAGACATTTAGCAACAGTAGTTTCGCCAGGTAATAAAATTGCTTTCGAGAAGCGGGTAAAGCCGACCTTTGAAAATCAAACAGGGCGAGATTTTCAAACTCGTGAAGAAGTCAAAGAAGCCATGAAGTCCGACCCACATTACCAAACTTGGGCAGCACTAAGACGCTCAACAATGGAAATGAGACAGCAGGCAGGTCGGTCGATGACGCTCAGGCAAGCAGAATCATTAGCCCAAAAGGTTGCCGAACTCAACGCAAAATCTCCCGATACCCTGATACTCAATGATGCGGTTGAAACGCCTTATTATCTTTCAATCATGGATAACCATTGTATGCCTGGGAGTTATCACACAGAATTGTTTGAAGGAGATGTTTCAAATGCAGCGAATTATGATTCGGGTTTGTTTGTAACTTCGGGAGGAATGTTAGGTAAACTTACTGATGGAGGAGGGAAGGCTATCTCTTCGTGGGTAATTTCAAATGCACCAGACTTTAAACCCAAGAGAATTTTAGATATTGGCTGTGGATTGGGGCATAACACTCTGCCGTTGGCTACTGCTTTCCCCGACGCTGAAGTAATTGGCATTGATACAGGTGTGCCGATGTTACGCTACGGACACGCTCGTGCAGTGGCATTGGGAATCAAAAATGTTAAATTCATGCAGTTGAATGCCGAGCATACAGGTTTTGAAGACGAGTCATTTGATTGGGTTCAAACCACCATGTTTTTGCACGAAACTTCAATGAAGGCAATGATGAAAATTGGGAAAGAAATATTCAGAATTTTAAAACCAAACGGTTTGTCACTTCACATTGAGCAACCTCAGTACACGCCCGAAATGCCATTGTTTGAGCAGTTTATTCGAGATTGGGATGCATTTAACAATAATGAACCTTTTTGGGGGGCTATGCACGAAGTGGATATGTTTGAATGGATAGTTAATGCTGGATTCAAAAAGGAAAATCTGCTTAGTTTTGGAGCAAGAGCTATCAATGACAATGAAGACCACACCAAACCTAAAGCACCAGAAGTAGAAGACCACGGGCGGTCAGCCATCTGGAATGTTTTTGGGGCGTGGAAAAAGTAACTTTAATTTTCAAACTAAGCTAATGATTAACGATATACTTTTATCATCAAATAAAGCCAAAGGGCAAAGACCGTACTTCTTGGAAGATA
>JALONS010000457.1 GCA_025454855.1 Arcicella sp. | reverse complement strand
CATCATTATTGGTAAAAAACTTGCTTTTATCTGTATTAGAAAAGCCATAAAAGCCTACTTTCTTCCATTTCATACCGATTGTATTGGTCGATGTTTCGGAGTGAAGCATTATTTCTTCTTCATTTTGTATTTGCTTTTTGGGCTTGGTTGGAGCTTCAACACTTTTTGCTATCGAACTGCTAATATTTGGAGTTTGACTTGGGCTTTGATTTACTTTTTCAAGATTTGATAAAACCAACTGAGCTGTTCGATTATTCATTTCTTTTTCTTCTCGCTCCAAACGTTCATCTTCTAATTCTTGCTTAGTTTTCCGATAAATTGGCGTTTCGGGGTTTGCTAAATATCGTTGTCGGGTTTGTTCTTGTTGCTGTCTGACTTGAAAATCTTGGTTCAATCTCTCTTTTTTACGCTGCCCTTCGGTTTTTGGAATATTTCTATTACTTGAAGACGACCTTTTAGGGTTTTTCACTTCTTGAAAATCGTCCTCTGTCAATTGCTCATTGCTCTCTTTAGGGTAACTTGGTTCTTTGCCCGTAATGGTGGTTAATTCTTCCGTTCCGCCACCATACGAACTCAACTTAGATTCTGAACTACCACTTTTATATTTATCATCCTCAAGTTTAGTGTTCTTGGATTTAGGAGGTGTAAGTTCAGACAGAGAGTCTGTTTTTTGTGGCTCTTCTTTTTTACTAAATACCCCAAAAGAGTACATAATTAAGCCCGAAGCAAACAGAATAATTCCACCGATAATAACTAAGGCATATTGTTTATTGCCTATTTTCCTTACGCTTTGTTCATGCGGTAAGGGAACATTCACGTGGTTTTCCATGAATTAGAAGTAATAAAATGAAAGAATATTGATTGATAAAAGAATGATTCCGAACAAAATCAGCAGGTAAATAGCCGTTTTTCGGTTTTTCTGAAACATCAGATTTAGTTTTTTTGCAATTTTTGAAGTACAATTAGTAAGAGATTCGTTTAATTTTTGTCCCAATTGTTCTAATTCGTACTGCCGAACAGGTTTATTTTTCATGGATAACCTTGCTTTCAATTACTCGGAAATTTCTCATAAATAAACCGTTCGGACTACGAAGACTCCGTGGCACATCTTCCAAAATACAAGTTGTCGTCAGGCTTTTTTCAGACTCAGAAGTAGCCCTCGTTTGGGTTACGATTGAATAGCAAGTTGCCTGATACGGATACTCTTTTGTATTGACAACCACAGAATCTATTTTCACTTTTTGGATTACATTTCCTTGAATCATATCATTATAAAAACCTCTTTCTTTCAAATCATCGTAGAGATTCTTGGCCGATTCATCGCATAAATAAAATGCCTTTGCGGTATTGGTTTCGATTTCTTTTGCATCGGGAACAACCGTAAAAAACAACTCGTGAAAACGACTCACATGATAATTGATTTCTACGGGTCGGTTGGTTTGAAAATTGCCAGCAATTGCCTCGAAATGTTCATTTTTATTGATAATATAGATTCGTTTAGAAAATTCTTTCGAGTGCTTATACGAGAAAAACAAGGCTGTCAGCGAAACAACTGACAAACTGATTAATGCAATGATAGTAATTAATTTTACTCGCCTAAAATGGGCGTTTAGCTTAAATAATTCTTCCATATTGATTTTTACTTTCTTGAAAAGACGTGGATTGAAGCCCCATTTTCGCTAAAAACAAAGGTATTTTTAGTATTTTGAGCATAGTTTTGATAAGATGAATACAAAATGTAAGTAGTAAGGCTTGTAGCAATTAAGACGATGGCAATACAAGCACCGACTAAAAGCCGATAGGCTTCAAAGAGGTTATTTTTGAAATAATTATTCATTGTCTATTTACACTTTGAATAGATTTGCTACTGCTTGATTCCGTGCTTTTTATGATGGCGTTTGTCGTTACTTTTCCAGTATTTTGAATGGTACGAGTTGCACCTTGCACGATTGTTCCAACCCCACCCACATTGATTAACATGGCAGTCATTGACGGCACTTGGATATAACCAATGAGCGATAAAAACAAAAGTCCAATAAATGCCAAACCTAAAAATTCAGGTTGTTGGGTTTCTACACCCATTGTTGCCATTGCAGATTCTACATCGTAGCTACTGATGTAGGCATCACAAAGATTAAAAGCAATGGAGCTATACATGGCCGCAACGGCTGGCAACAAAGCAAAATTGATGTATTTGCCAAACCAATAAGCCAATGAAGATGTAAAACCTGGGAAAATTGAAAGAACTACTGTAATTGGGAATCCTATTCGGAGTACGATTCTGAATCCGATTGAAATGAGTAGTAAGCAACATTCAGCAATTTGCATCAGGCAAAGCAAAATACTTTGAATCACGCTTAAAATCTGAAACTTGAACTCTTCGGAAAACTTGTACATTCCAATCTTAAAATCGACCATTACTTCACCAAAGAAACCCGATTTGTCTTCATTGAGATTAGAATTAAAAACGGCGGCATATTTCTCAGGATTTTTGCCGATTTCTTCCCATTTCTTTTCTACTAATTTCTCAATCTTTTCGGTTTGTGTCTGCACTTTTGTAGCGATATTTTCATTC
>JALONS010000158.1 GCA_025454855.1 Arcicella sp. | reverse complement strand
ATGTCAATTATATTCCGTTTGCAATTAGGATTCCCAGATATGGATTTAACATGGTTAAAACCTGTTTTAGGACAATGGATTGTAGATGGTAAATTAGAAAAGGAATTCTATTTAGCCCTTGTGACCATGCACGGAACTGTAATGGTATTCTTTGTATTAACAGCAGGCTTGTCAGGCACATTCTCTAACTTCTTAATTCCATTACAAATTGGAGCAAGAGATATGGCTTCAGGGTTTTCTTATTGGTTCTTCTTTGCGGCTTCAGTAATCATGTTTGCTTCTTTGTTCATTGAAACGGGTCCTGCATCTGGAGGATGGGTAATTTATCCACCACTAAGTGCTTTACCACAAGCAATGCCAGGTTCTGGATTAGGAATGACCTTGTGGCTGACAAGTATGGCTCTATTCATTGTTTCGCAGTTGATGGGAGGTATCAACTACATTTGTACTGTTATTAACTTGCGTACACGTGGAATGTCATTTACTAAGTTACCATTAACCATTTGGGCTTTCTTCTTTACTGCTATCTTGGGTCTATTATCATTCCCAGTATTATTATCTGCAGCGTTGTTGTTGATATTTGACCGTAGTTTTGGAACATCGTTCTATTTGTCAGAAATCTACATTGGTGGAGAGGCATTACCAAATATCGGTGGTTCAGCCATTCTTTATCAGCACTTATTCTGGTTTTTGGGACACCCAGAGGTATACATCGTTCTATTGCCTGCTTTGGGTATCACTTCAGAGATTATAGCCACTAATTCACGTAAACCAATTTTTGGTTACCGTGCGATGATTGGTTCAATGATGGGTATTACTTGTTTGGCGTTCATTGTATGGGCTCACCATATGTTCGTTACGGGTATGAATCCATTCTTAGGCTCAGTGTTTATGTTCTTAACGTTGATTATTGCAGTACCATCTGCTGTAAAGGCGTTTAACTACATCACTACGCTTTGGAAAGGTAACATTATCTTTACGCCTGCTATGTTGTTCTCGATTGGTTTGGTTTCCTTGTTTATTTCAGGTGGTTTGACTGGTATCATACTTGGTAACTCGGCACTTGATATCAACTTGCACGATACATACTTCGTAGTAGCCCACTTCCACTTAGTAATGGGTGCTGCATCGTTCTTTGGACTTATGGCTGGTGTTTATCACTGGTTCCCTAAAATGTTTGGTAGAATGATGAATAAGTCAGCGGGTTACATTCACTTTTGGGCTACTTTCGTTGGTGTTTACTGCGTGTTCTTCCCAATGCACTACATCGGATTAGCAGGTTTCCCTCGTCGTTACTACTCATTTACGGCTCTTGGAAATGGTAGAATGGAAGCGTTTGTGGACATGAATATGTTTATCTCAATAGCTGCAATTCTTACATTTACCGCACAAGCTATTTTTGCAGTGAACTTCTTCTATTCGATATTTAGAGGTAAGAAGGCTACTCAGAACCCTTGGAATTCAACAACTTTGGAATGGACTACTCCAATCGTTCCAGGTCACGGAAACTGGGAAGGAGATATTCCTGCGGTTTATCGTTGGGCTTATGATTACAGCAAACCTGGTTCATCAGTAGATTTCATCCCTCAAAATGTGCCATACTCAGCAACAGTGGAATCAAACTTCCCTGAAGAAAATGAGGAGATTGCTAAAGAGAAAGAAATTGAAGGGTTAATTGATGCACAAAACGCATCTTATACTCACTAAGATTTAATTGCCTCCAAAATTGAGAATATATTAACTATGAGAATTCTGGTTGGTATATTCTCAATTTTGTTTTAAGGCAATTCGACATTAGATTTTTCAATGAAAAAATTAGTTGTTTCGATGTCCGAGTTTCGTCTTTGAATTCTCGGTTTGTACAGAAGTTTACATTCATTTTCCGAACATCTAACATCGAAAACTAACATCAAAACAATGCTTTTCCGAAAATTAGGTATAGCCACTATAATCACTGTTTATCTGTTAGTATTGGCAGGTGGAATTGTGCGAAGTACGGGTTCGGGTATGGGTTGCCCAGATTGGCCCAAATGTTTTGGTATGTTGATTCCTCCAACAGAAGCCAGTCAGTTACCCGCAAATTATCAACAGGTTTATGCTGAAAAATTGCATGGCGAGGTAGAATTTAACGTAACAAAAACATGGATTGAGTACTTGAATCGTCTGTTAGGAGCTTTTACGGGAATTGTTGTTTTAGCCACTTTTGCAGCATCCATCGTTTCGTACTGGAAAAAGGATAAATTCATTGTTTATTTATCATTGTTGGGGGTTATACTTGTAGGGGCGAATGGTGTCTTGGGTAAATACGTAGTGGATTCATTTCTAAAACCAGGGGTGGTAACTACTCATATGTTACTGGCAATTTTAGTGATTTTTGTATTATTATATGCCGTTTCGAGGGCATGGTCGGAGGTGATAGTTGTTGAAGAATTCACTCGGAAAAGTTTTTTGAATAAATTATTAGTCAGTATTCTGATACTTTCAACGTTGCAAGTATTGTTGGGTACGCAAGTACGTGAAGCCATTGATAAAGTTATAGCCAATCCAATCTTTGGTTATAATCGTTACGCTTGGATAGAACAGATGGGTTTACCATTTTACATTCATCGCTCGTATTCTATTCTAATTTTAGGGCTACATGGGTATTTAATTTGGCAGTTAAGAAAGAACATTTCTACGTTCGGAATAGTTTATCAATTTACACAAGTACTGGTGGGTATTATCATTATTGAGATTATTAGTGGTATTGTTATGGCTTATTTTGGGGTTCCAGCGTATCTACAACCTATTCATTTAACATTAGCAATATTATCGTTGGGCGTACAGTTTGTTATTATTTTATTATTAAACTTTAAAAGTGTGACACGATTTGCACAATCGTGAAAGAGATGATTTCTGAAAACAATTTATCAATCAATACAGCTTCAAAAGTAAAGGCTTACTACGAATTACTAAAGTTTCGACTTTCGGCATTAGTAGCATTTTCTGGAGCCTTTGGATATTCGTTAGCGGTGGATACTATAGACTGGTGGAAGCTCATGTTGATTAGTTTAGGTGGTTTCTTGATTACGGGTGCGGCTAACATCGTAAACCAAATCAAGGAAAAGGAGTTCGATAAGCTGATGAAAAGAACGCAGGGTCGTCCGTTACCAACGGATAGATTGACCATAAATGAGGCAACTATATTTTGCTTTGTTCTTTTTGTTTTAGCAAGTTATATCTTGATTTTTGAGTTTAACTATAAAACAGGTTTACTGGGCGTTCTTTCATTTCTGTTGTACGGTTTTGTGTACGATTGGCTGGGTTGCAGCTACTAATCATTTTGGTTTAGAGCCTGGTATCTTATTTGCTATTCAGTTCTTTTGGCAATTCCCTCACTTTTGGGCTATTGCCTGGGTAGCTGATGAAGATTATCAAAGAGCGGGATTCAAAATGTTACCTAATAATGGACATAAAGACTTACGTACAGCACTAACCATGATGATTTATGCTTTGTTTTTAGTGCCCTGTGGCTTTATTCCAAATCTTTTGGGAATGACGGGTACAAATTCTGCCATAGTAGCAGTTGTTTGTGGAGTTTTATTTTTATCTCAAACATTTTACTTAATGTCAAAGCCAACTGATAAAGCCGCTTTGATGTTGATGTTTGGTTCATTTATTTACTTACCAATTGTACAGATTGCATTTTTAATGGACAAATTATAAAATCATGACACAGGAACATTTAGCCAATATAAATCTTGAAGAACCCGAAGAAACCCTGAGAATGAATCCTAAAAAATTCATGCTTTGGCTCGCTATTGTATCAATTATTATGATGTTTGCGGGTTGGACTTCAGGGTATTTAGTTCGGAAAGCAGAAGGGCGATGGCACGAATTTGAGTTACCACAAATATTCTGGTATTCAACTGGAATCTTACTGGTAAGTAGTATTTCTATGTTTTTTGCAGTTCAATATGCAAAAAAAGATAATTTCAGTAGTCTTAAAACAGCAATTTCTATTACTTTTGTGTTCGGTTTGGCTTTTTTAGCCACTCAGGTGATAGGATTCTCTGATTTAATTAAAAATCAGTTATACTTCGCAGGTAGTGATGTAGCAGCTTCGTGGATATATGTACTCGTAGGCTTGCACGGAGTACACGTGGTTTCAGGGTTAGTTGTTTTATTGATTTCTCTGATTTCATCATTTAAATTTACAAAAGAATCCAAAAACTTAACCCGAATTCAGCTTTGTGCTACTTATTGGCACTTTTTAGATTTTTTGTGGTTGTATTTGTTCTTATTTTTATATTTCAATAGATAATACATTATTTTGAAAATGGATAAATCAGGCGAAAAGTCTTGTCTTATTTTCAAATTTCCGAATTATCTTATTTTTAAATTAAAATTTTAATCAAAAAACGTTAAGAAATGTCTGCATTACACGCTCCTGCCGTTCCCGAGAAATTAACTTGGGCGGGTGGTTCAGAACCTTTGAAAGCAAGCTATGGAAAACTAATGATGTGGTTTTTTTCAACTACTCACTGGCCTATCCCAGAAAAAGTATTTGAAGCAGTGCCTTTTCTTCACGGTATATCTTTGCCATTGGTTTTCGTGGGAATCATGACTTTTATCCTAATTTTCAGTTCAGTAACCATGGTATTAGCCGTAGAGGCAGGACACCGTGGCGACCGTGCTGATGTTGAAAAATGGATGTTATGGACAATTTTAGGTGGTTTTACTTTCTTAGGTTCACAGGCTTGGGAATGGTCTCACTTCATACACGGTCCAGAATTAGCATTAGCTGCAAAAGATGCCGCTGGAAATGCCATTGAAGGAGCTAATTTAGTTCGTAACCCTTATGGACCACCAGCTTTTGCCGATTTGTTCTTTTTCATTACTGGTTTTCACGGGACGCACGTATTTTCAGGAGTAATCCTAAATATTTTGATTTTCTTTAATACTGCTACAGGATTATATGAGCGTCGTGGTCATTACGAAATGGTAGAGAAAGTAGGTCTTTACTGGCACTTTGTAGATTTGGTTTGGGTATTCGTATTTACATTCTTCTATTTAGTGTAACAAAATTGATTTATCACTTTAATTATTTTTACTGAATTAAAATGGCTTCACATAACATTACAGAAAAAGAAATACCTGCTCCGCAAACGGGGGCAATCTGGAAAACTTTCTGGATACTATTAATACTTACAGCAATAGAATTCGTTATCGCTTTTGCTATCAATAAAGGAACACTGAAAACGTCGATTTTCGTAGGAATGACTATCGTAAAAGCATTTTACATTGTGGGAGAGTTCATGCACTTGAAACACGAAGTAAAAACATTGATTTGGGCTATTTTACTACCCGCAATCTTCGTTGTTTGGTTGTTGATTGCCCTTATTTACGAAGGTGGTCACTTGTATTAGGATTCAATATTCTAAGAAAATTATCGTTCGGTAAAACGAGTTACAATACTAAAATTCTTAATTACTCTGTAAGAATTTTAAGCATCAAAATTTCGAGCCTCGAAAAAATGACACAAAAGACTATGAAAGCTGGAATCCTAATCGCTGCATTAGTGATTCCAGCTTTGATTTTTTTATACCTGAAAGGTTTTGGTGAAAATCACTACGAATTACCTTATCTTATTCCATTGACAGACTCTACAACGGGGAATGTAATGATGAAGAAAAATCCAAATCCTCGGTGGAATGAACCCGAAATGGATACGGTTTTTCATACGATTCCAGCGTGGACACTGACCGACCAAAACGGGAATACTTTTAATGGTAGTTCTTTAAAAGGAAAAATCTACGTAGCCGATTTTTTCTTCACTCGTTGTGGTTCTATTTGTCCGAAAATGTCCACTGAATTCACCCGAGTTCAAGATACTTTCACGAATGAAGATAAGGTGCAGTTAGCATCATTTTCGGTGGACCCAACCCACGATACTCCCGAAATGTTGAGAGCCTACGCTAAAAAATACGATGCTAAGGCGGGTAAATGGCATTTTCTGACGGGTACAAAAAGCCAAATTTACGATAAAGCCGTAAAAACACCCGATGAAACATTTATCCATTCCGAGAAGTTAATATTAGTGGATAAAGAAGGTCATATTAGGGGTTTTTATGACGGTACCGATAAGAAAGATGTGGATAGATTAATCCTTGAGATAAGAGTGCTTTTAAAAATTTATGAAACAAAACAATAATCAATTCAAATTATGCAATCGCTAACACTGGAAAAAAATGTCAAAACAGAACGCTTAGTTAATATTTTATCAATTGCTATTCCAATTGCAGTAGCACTATTGATTGGTATCAGAACAAAAGTTGAATTAGGTAGCTGGACAAAAATACTTCCTCATGTCATCGGGATTTTAAATAGTACTACTTCACTCACACTGCTCTTGGGATATTATTTTATCAAGAACAAGAACATCGCCAAACATCGCCAGATGATGGGACTTTCCTTTATTCAAGGAGCATTGTTTTTGGTACTATACATCCTTTATCATATCTCTAACCCTTCCACTCCTTATGGGGGAGAAGGCATACTTCGTCCAGTTTATTACACTTTATTGATTTCTCATATTGTGTTATCAATTGGGGTTGTGTGGTTTGTGCTTAGAGCTGTATATTATGCATTGAGCGGACAAATTTCCGAACACAAAAAAATAGTAAAATGGACGTTCCCACTATGGTTGTACGTATCCGTAACGGGTGTGGTGGTGTACCTAATGATTGCCCCTTATTATCAATAATTAAGAAGATGAAAAAAATCATATTTTCAGCAGTATTTTTCGTGATGAGTACATCATTAAGCATTGCCCAGTGTGCTATGTGTAGAATGACAGTAGAAAGTACCGTTTCAAACGGAAGAAGTCAGATTGCATCCAATCTGAATACAGGCATTTTATACTTGTTGGCAACTCCCTACATTTTGGTAGCCATAGTTGGATATTTGTGGTGGGTAAGTTCAAAGAAAAATATTTCGCCCCAAACATTACTGAGACAAAGGCTTAGAAAAGCGGTTTCAATTATACGTTAAAAATAAAAACGCACTGAATCGCTCAGTGCGTTTTTTTATTCCCAGAGGGGATAATGCTCTAAATGTATTTGTTCACCAAAGAAAATCTTAGTAGATGTTTCAAAAGAAGTGGTGTAGTCTGAAACGTAAAAATGTCTGATGTGGGCATTCATCGTATTAAGAATATCATTATACGATAGATATTGCTTCAATGCTTTTGCCACGATTTCGGAAGTATCCAACACGGTGACGCTATTTTGATAAATAGTTTCAATTTGTTTTTTGATGAGTGGGTAATGCGTACAACCCAGTATCAAGGCTTGAATATCCTGTAATTCGGGGTTTTGGAGGTATTGTTCAATGATGCTTTCAGAAATATTGTTATTGAAAAAACCTTCTTCTATCATGGGGGCGAGTAGGGGAGTAGCCAATGATTTTAACGCAATACCTTTATTTAAACCATCCGTTTTTTTTCGGTAGATGTTAGAATTAACGGTTTGTTTAGTGCCAATTAAACCAATAGTAGTATCAGTGTAATGAGCCGAAAGATAATCAACCACGGGGTCAATAACATTAATAACTTTTGCCTTACTACCCACGTATTCACGCACTAACTCATAAGCTGCTGCCGATGCCGAATTACAAGCAATTAAGATAACTTTACACTTTTGTTGGAGCAGTACATTACAGATTTTGATAGAATATGCCTGTATAGCCGCCGAAGACTTATCTCCGTAAGGCAGATGGGCGGTATCTCCGAAATAAATAATATTTTCGTTGGGCAAAAGCGTGGTTACGGCATGAGCAACGGTTAAGCCACCAATACCAGAATCAAAAATTCCGATGGGATGTGAGTTCATATTTTTGGCTGTCGGCTGTCAGCAACTGGCTGTCAGCAAAAAGGTAAATTATTTTCAAATATACTTGATAGCCGATGGCTGATAGCCGACAGCAAAAAAAATAATTCCCATGCAACCTTTATAAATAATATATCATCTACCTTTTGAAATCACTTAAACCTATCAGATTTAAACCAAAGCAGTGCCGTGAAACTATTAAATTTATTCCAAAGCGAAGAGGCTCTGGTAAAAGCCTGTCAGAAAGGCGACCCCAAAGCCCAACGACGTGTTTATGAAAAATATTCTTCAAAAATGTTTGGGATATGCTTCAGATACGTACATGATGATTTTGAGGCAGAGGAAATAATGATTGAAGGATTTGTGAAAGTATTTGAAAAAATTAATACTTTTAAATTAGAAGGTAGTTTTGAAGGGTGGATTCGGAGAATCATGGTGAATGAAGCCCTCATGTATTTGCGAAGTAATAAGAAGGCACAATTTGAAACCAGTTACGACCAAATCCTTTATGAACCCGAACCCGAACAATTCAGAACAGATTTAGAAACACAAGATTTATTAAAATTGATAGAAAAATTACCCATTGGTTACAAAACAGTATTTAACCTCTACGCCATCGAAGGCTATTCACACGCTGAAATTGCCAAACAATTAGGTATCACAGAAAGTACGTCGAAGTCTCAATTATCCAGAGCAAGAGTAATTTTGCAAAACGCAGTAGTAGAAACGTTATGACTTTTCTAACGAAAGAAATACAATGAAAAAAATAGATAAAATATTTTCAGAAGGTTTAAATAACTATGAGCGGCAGCCCAGAGCTGAGGCATGGGTAAAATTAGAGGCTCGGCTTCAAAAACCTCAGAGCAAAGTGCTACCGATATGGTGGAAATACGCTTCTGCGGCTTCAATAGCCTTGTTGCTGGGTACAGGAATATATTTATTGAATAATCAGAAGGTTCCAGAAATTAATAAGGGTGACGTTTTAGTAAAAACTACCGTGCCTACAATGAAAAAGACCCCGACGGTTACACCTGAAGCGAAAATAAGTACCATTGAAAGCTCACCAACATTATCAAAAACAGTTGCAAAGAGAAATATTTCTGATAAAAAATACATCAATAAAACGCTTCCTGCGGCGGAAGTACCCGTTTTCAGAAATGAAGCAACTGAAGATGTGGCGATTCAGCACGGAAATAATACGCCAGTAGTTACGCCACTTCCAGAGCTTAAAAAGAAAGCAGAACCTAACACCATCATTTTAGTTTTAGAAAATAATAGACCAAAAATAGAGCAAGAAACTATTGTGCTAAACATGGTTGAAATGCCCAGTGTAGCGGCAAATATCACTGACCCAACCGAAGATAATAATAAAAAACAAACTCGATTGAGTAAAATTTGGCAGCAATTGAAAAGAGCTAAAAACGGAGAAGACGTTAATTGGAACGAAGTTGGCATCAAACCACAAAAAGTTTTAGCCCGTGCTGATGCCAAAATTGAAAATGCTTTGACTAAAGGAGAAAATCATGAAAAGTAGATGCAACCATTCAGAAAGAAGTAGCATCTTGAATTTATAGAATAACAATCACTAAGTTTCCGATTCAGAAACTCTAAACATTTTAAATACATAAAACCATGAAATCATCAAAAAATATGGATACACTAAAAAGAATTAGTTATTCAATCGCAACTATTTTTATCTTATTGGTAAGCATTCATTTTCAGGCTTCGGCAATAGTGAATGATAAAGACTCAACCGTCATTAATATCGATAAGCGTAACCAAACACTTGTCAATCAGGCAACTAATGCCAATAAAACGCTCAGAGAAAATCTGCAGGAACTATTTTTGAAAAGTGGAATGACCCTTGACGACGACACATGGAGAGGCATTCGTAGAATAGTAAACAGTGATTTGAATAAAGATACGCTGGTGGTAATTACGCAAAATGATAAGAGTATCAAAGTAGTGATTAACACCAATACCAAAAAGAATAACGAGTCGGTTAATTCAGATGAAAAACCCCGAGATACTGGTAATTCGAGCAATAACGATAAGCAAGTAAAAGTAGGCTTGGGGGGTGTAGTAGTAAAAGACGGTAAAGACGAAGTAAGAGTGGGCTGGAATGGTGTGTATGTAAATGATGGCGGACGTGAAACTAATATCACCTTGCGTGATTCAGCCAGAGCAAATCGTCGAGAAAGTGGCTTTAATAGTCGTTCGGGTTTTAATATTTATTTCGGTCTAAATTCATTCACAAATACAGGGAGCATTGGCGGGGCGTACAATTCCAAGGATTTTGAATTAAGTCCATTCGGTTCAAGATACTTCGGTTTTGGTTGGACACGCAGCGGAACAATCAGTAGAGGTAAAAAAGCAGCTCTAAAAGTTAGTTATGGATTAGAATTCTCGTGGTATAACTTTATGTTAGAGAACAATGCTTTCTTCGTAAAAAATACCGATAATATTGGATTCGCTGATTACAGAGATGCCAAAGGTAATCAAGTTGCCCTTTGTCGTAATAAACTTACTGTTGCCAATATCAACATCCCAGTAATGCCATATATTGCCTTCAAAAAAGGAAGTACTGTAACCTATATTGCTGCTGGTGGATACGTAGGGTATCGTTTAGATAGTTACACCAAAACTAAAGAAGAAGACAGTGGCAGAAAGGAATGGAATCACAGCAGTTTCTTCTTGAATAATGTACGCTACGGATTGGCATTTGAATTAGGCTTAAATAACTTCCCCGACCTTTTCGTAAACTATGATTTGAACAATATGTTCCAAGATGGTAGAGGACCCAAAATTGGGGGTATTAGCTTTGGCATTAGATTGTAGAAAATCAGGGATTGGGAAACATACTTACAAACTTTATAATCGTCAGGACGAAAGATAACTCTTTTATCCTGACGATTTTTTTACACATTAAATTATAAGTAGATATCCATACCATTAGGTAATGATTATTAGCCCCAAATCTCTAATTCCCCAGTTTCCTAATCCCTAATTAATCAGCCCCTAATCACCAATTCCCAATTTTTTTCAAATTTTTTTTCGTACACACTTTGAGATAATAAAAAATACACTTACCTTTGCACACTCTTTCACCAGAACACTAAACGAGAGTGGTTCAAGTAAAGAAAAAGGGGGTGTACCAGAGTGGCCAAATGGGGCAGACTGTAACTCTGCTGGAGTATTCCTTCGGTGGTTCGAATCCATCCGCCCCCACCATTCAGTAAGCAATTATCTGTTTAAGTTAATATGTCATCGCACAATTTTCTTTAGGTAATTGAAGACTCTTTACTGATAACTGACAAGCGGGAGTAGCTCATTTGGTAGAGCGATAGCCTTCCAAGCTATAGGTGGCGAGTTCGAGCCTCGTCTCCCGCTCCAATCAGAAACTATAATAGGTGGTTGGTTGTTAATTAGTTAATAGTTATTAGTTTAGCTAAAAACAATTAACAATTAACCATTTGTAGTTTTAGGGCATTTGCCTTTGTAGCTCAGTGGTAGAGCACTTCCTTGGTAAGGAAGAGGTCGGCAGTTCAATCCTGCTCAAAGGCTCTGATTAATTTGAAAATGTATCAATTTGAAGATTTGAAAATGCTTGTGCGTACCAATTTTCAAATTTCTTCGTTTTCAAATTTTCAAATTAATTAAGTTTTTTCATTCTTTTTATAAAATCAAATTAAGAACTAAATATCATGGCAAAGGAAAATTTTGACCGTAGTAAACCCCACGTAAACATTGGTACAATCGGTCACGTTGACCACGGTAAAACTACATTGACTGCTGCAATCACTAAAGTATTGTCAGAAAAAGGTCTTGCAGAGAAAAAAGACTTCTCTTCTATTGACTCAGCTCCAGAAGAAAAAGAGCGTGGTATCACTATCAACACCGCTCACGTAGAATATTCAACAGCAAACCGTCACTATGCACACGTTGACTGTCCTGGTCACGCCGATTACGTTAAGAACATGGTAACTGGTGCTGCTCAAATGGATGGTGCTATCATCGTAGTTGCTGCAACTGACGGTCCAATGCCACAAACTCGTGAACACATCTTGTTGTCACGTCAGGTAGGTGTACCTCAATTAGTAGTATTCATGAACAAAGTGGATATGGTTGATGACCCAGAGTTATTAGAATTAGTTGAAATGGAAATTCGTGAATTATTATCATTCTACGAATTTGATGGAGATAACATTCCAGTAATTCAAGGTTCTGCTTTGGGTGGATTGAACGGTGAGCCAAAATGGGTTGCTACAATTGAAGCATTAATGGATGCAGTAGATAACTGGATTCCACTTCCAAAAAGAGATGTTGATAAGCCTTTCTTGATGCCAGTTGAAGACGTATTCTCGATTACAGGTCGTGGTACAGTAGCAACAGGTCGTATCGAAACAGGTATCATCAACTCTGGTGATCCAGTAGATATTTTAGGTATGGGTGCTGAAGGTCTTAAATCAACTGTAACAGGTGTTGAGATGTTCCGTAAAATCCTTGACCGTGGTGAAGCTGGTGATAACGTAGGTTTATTGTTACGTGGTATCGACAAAGAATCAATCCGTAGAGGTATGGTTATTTGTAAGCCAGGTTCTGTAAAACCACACACTAAATTCAAAGCTGAGGTTTATATCTTGTCTAAAGAAGAAGGTGGTCGTCATACACCATTCTTTAACAAGTATCGTCCACAATTCTATTTCCGTACAACTGACGTAACAGGAGAAATCAAGTTACCAGATGGAGTAGAAATGTGTATGCCTGGTGATAACTTAACTATCGAAGTTACGTTATTGAACAAAGTTGCGATGGACAAAGGACTTCGTTTCGCTATCCGTGAGGGTGGTCGTACAGTAGGTGCTGGTCAAGTAACTGAAATCTTAGACTAAGATTTACTAAGTATATAAAAAAGAGCGTTCTGAGCAATCGGGACGCTTTTTTTATGGGTTTTACCTTATTGAATTCACTATTTACACTATTTTTTCAATATCCATTTGAAAATTCCCACCGTTGTTGGAGTTTGCTCCAACAACATTTGCGAAAGCAACACTTCGACCGTAATTTGCTCCAACAATAATATAAAATTAACTTAACCGCTTATGAATCAACACTATATTCAATTTTTTACTGCTACAAATCTGTGGTGGAAAAAACTCCTTAAACCCGATAAGTATAAACAAATTATCATCGACAGCCTAAAATTTTTAGTTGAGAAGGAACGAGTAAAAGTATATGGGTTCGTCATCATGCCAAACCACATACACTTAATTTGGAAGATTAATGAAAATCATAAAAGGGAAGATGTACAAAGAGATTTCTTGAAATTTACGGCTCAACAAATTAAGCAAGATTTGGAGATAAACCATCCTGCTGTAATACCACATTTTGAAGTAAATTTAAAAGACCGTAAGCATCAGTTTTGGGAACGTAATCCTTTGAGCGTAGATTTGTATTTACGCAAGGTTGTGCATCAAAAATTGACTTATATCCATTATAACCCTTTGCAGGAGAAATGGCAGCTATGTGAAAAGCCCGAAGACTATTGGTTTTCTTCGTATCGTTTCTATGAATTTGGGGTGGATGATTTTGGATTTTTGACCCATTATTTGGAGGATTGTTAGATGGATTGATATAGCTGATTTAACGAAGATGATTGCCGTTGTTGGTATTTTTTCTACCAATAACCTATGCGAAAGCAAGCACCAAATGAAATAATAGAAAACTAATTAATTATGATTAATACATTAATTATCAATAAGATACATTCCAATTTTCGTAGTTGGCGAGTTGCTGACGCTCGTGTTGTTGGTGGAAAAAACACCAACAACGGCTGGAAATGTGCCGTTAAAAGGACTTGTCTCTACTACTACTGAAAGAAGAGTTGCAGAGTTTTTTCTACCCAAATCAGGAGCAGGTTTATCCAATCCCAAAGTTAAGGTAATTATGAAAATTAAAGCATCCAGTGGAGTATATATTGATGATTTATCTGAATACGGAGTGAATATTGTACAAAAATATCCAGATGAAATCCAGCAATTTGAGGTATTATTGAATGAAGGCTATTTTAAACAAATTGGACAACCAAAATTTTTAAAGAGGGAAGATAAAATTGATTGGTTTGAGGTAGAATTAGAAGAATTAGGAGTTCCTTTAAGAGTAATTAACTAAATGTTTTGAATTATGAATATCTATATAACAATAGAAATAAAAGAAACTGATTCTGTTTTTGAAAAAATTACAAATGTTGAAAAACTCAATGAAGGAATAATTTCTAAAAATGAGAAGTTTAATCCATACATTTCTAATGATTTAAATAATTTGGATTTGTTAACCGAAGAATTAAAGGGAAAAAGAACAGACGTTTTAGTTGGATATGCCTGTTACAATTTAGAGCAAATATTATATCTATCAAATAAGCTGAAAGAAAATAACCAACGATTACATACTGTATTTATTCCTTCACCAGAACGGTTATTAAAAAGAAAAGGAGAAGAATTAGATTTTACTAATAAACACGGCAACTTTGCAAGTTTCTCTCCTTCTCAGATTGAAGAAGGTTATCAAGAATGGCAAAGAATATATGAGGAAATAAAACGAGAATTGCCCAAACATTCAATTGAGGTAAAAGAAGTATAGTGTAACAGAATTGTCAAAAAAGCACAAAACGCATAAAATAATAATCCATGAAAAAATTCCTACGCCATCTCTTGCTATTTGCTTGTTTGCTGGGTGTTACGCCCCCCAGCGTAAGAGCTTTTGCGGGTGGAGACAAACCCAAAACTGCCCCCAAAGCATCCAATACGCTTACGGAGGATGACAAACCCAAAACGGTTTCGCACCCCATCGCTCAAACGGTGGCGGGGGTTACGAGCGTAAACGTGGCGGCATCCTCAGCCAAAAAACTGCAAAACCTCCAACTCTCCAACGCCTTAGACCAAGCCGTAGCCCAAATGGGCGATGCCATGTCGTTGATAGACTACTCCGCACCCCCAGCCGAGCGTCCAGAGCTATTGGTAGATGCCCAAACTGAGTCAGACCGTGCCGAAGCCCAAGGTCTTTTTGATGAAATAGCCAAAGGCAACCGCTACATCAAAGACATCAACCGTGGGGCAGTATTGGCATTGCCCCAAGGCATCCGTTGGGGCAATGTGGATGCACAAGGCAATTCGGCAGGGGGTAATTCCATCACCGTAGGCATTGCCAGTGCCACCTTCAAACCCGAATACACCATACTGAAAGTATTTGTAAAAATAGAAATAGAAACCCCCGCCAGCAGCAGAACCGTAGGTACAGCTCCCAAAAAGACCTTATTTTTTGGGTCAGACAATATCAAACTAAGCCAAGACGGCGGTTTCATTGGCGATGCCCGTTTGGTTTTGTTGGGAGACTACAAAATCCCCTTCGGCAACTACGATTTTGAATTGCGTGGGGGCTTAAACAAATCCACAGGTCAATTCGCAGACTACACCTACGTTTCAATAGACTGCGATGGTTTCAAAGAATTAAAAGTATCGGGAGGCTTAAAATTCCCCCAAAATGTGTTGGTAAAAATAGACCCCGTTACCGCAGTAGTAGAAGCGGGCAAAAACGTAGTAGGCGAAATCAGTGCCACGATTTACGATATTAATGATTTGCGTTTTGATGTAAGTTTACCCGCCTTCGCTATGGCAAGTGCACCCACTTGGGGATTTGTGGTACAAGGAGCAACCTTTGATTTCAGTACCCGTACCAACTCGCTAGGCACTGTATGTTTAATTATTTGATAATTAGATGTTTTTGTTAGAGTTTTGGTTTTCGCCAGTTAGTTAGTGAGACACCAACACGGGTAAAACCTTATTGATTTTACTATTTACACTAATTTTTTCAATATCCATTTGTAACTTTGCAATCCATTCAATACGGGCATAGTATAATGGTAGTACAAAGGTCTCCAACACCTTCAGTCTGAGTTCGAGTCTTAGTGCCCGTGCCAATGTTAAGTTCCAAATTTTGGAGTGTCAGTTTTTAAGTATTTACAGAAAATTGTAAATTGGCTTGAAATTTGAACCCCAAAGTTCTGGAACTTAAAAGTTTATAAATAGTAGATATGAGTGATACAGTTTGGGTATTTTAGAAGATATTTATTTGCCTACTGCGTATAGCTTATTGCTCATGACTCACAGATAAAATAACCATGAACAAAATTAAAAACCTTTTTGGTGATTCTTGGACTGAAGTTACAGAAAACGTGACGTGGCCTAAGTTTTCAGAACTACAAGCCTCTTCAACCCTTGTGTTGGTGGCATCATTGATATTTGCTTTGGTAGTGGGTTTGATAGATTTTCTATTCAAATCAGGCTTAGAGCTATTTTATCAATCGTTTTGATTTTCGATTTCGGAATGGCGATTTCGGATTAAGATTAACAATAAATCCGCAATCGAAAATCCGCAATCCACAATCCTAAGAATTTCGCAATAAAATTATGGCAGAAACTAACTGGTATGTTCTGAGAGCCGTCTCGGGTCAGGAAAAGAAAATACGGACTTATCTGGAAAATGAAATAACCAGACAAAGTCTTCAAGACTATATTCCACAAATTATTATTCCTACGGAAAAGATTTTTGAAATGCGTAACGGTAAAAAAGTTGTGCGTGAAAAAACCCTTTTTGCAGGTTATATCTTTGTGGAGGCTGATATAAAATACGGTGAGGTAGCCCACTTGATTACATCTATGCCAGGAGTAATTGGTTTCTTGAGCTGGAATGATGGAAAAACGTCTAAAACACCTATTCCTTTACGCCCAGGCGAGATTAAGCGTATTCTTGGAAAAATAGATGAAGCCGTAGCCGTTGAAGAGGTTTCTGCTACTTCTTTCACCAAAGGAGAAACCATTAAAGTCATTGATGGTCCTTTCTCTGGATTTGATGGTACCGTAGAAGAGATTTTTGACGATAAGAAAAAACTTAATGTAATGGTTAAAATCTTTGGTAGAAATACACCAGTAGAGTTGAACTATTCGCAGGTTGAGAAATAAAACCAAGTGCTGAGACTTTCAGAAAAGGAGTACATTCAACCGAGTGTACTCCTTTTTTAATCTCTAAAGTGCAATTTTGCGTACATTTGTAAGAATTAAAATACTAAGGAGAGCAAGTTGTGCAGATTGTAAACCCGAAATGTATTTATTAAATAACACAAGAAAATGCTAAGAAGACCCCGTAGAAACCGTCAGTCAGCCGCTATTCGTGCGATGGTAGAGGAAACGCCCCTCTCGGTAAATGATTTTATTTATCC
>JALONS010000456.1 GCA_025454855.1 Arcicella sp. | reverse complement strand
TTTAGTGCTGATAATTTTGTTTTTTTATCTTTTCAGCGAATATTTTGCTTAAACGGCTACTTTTACTAATTCTGTCAATTTATCTACCACAAAATCAATATCATCGGCGGTGTTATACTTTGAGAATGAGAATCTTACGGATGGTCTTTCGGGGGAAGCATTCAATGCTGTAAGTACGTGCGACCCAATGTCTGTGCCGCTGGTGCAAGCACTACCACCCGATGCTGAAATCTTGTTAATATCCAAATTAAACAAGAACATATCGCCTTCATCAGAAGCTGGGAAACTAACGTTTAGAACCGTGTAAAGGCTTTTTTCTAAGTTCTCGGAATCACCATTGAATTGTATTCCTTCTACGTTTTGTCTGAGTTTTATAATCATTCTTTGCTTCAAATCTTCCACGTGAATCATTCTTTGCTTCAAATCTTCCACGTGCTTACGGTGCGATTCCATACCAGAATAAGCTATTTCGAGGGCTTTTGCCATTCCCACAATTCCGTACACATTTTCCGTACCTCCTCGCATATTGCGTTCTTGCGACCCCCCGTGTATCAAGGGCTGAATTTTATTTTTAGCATTGATATACAAAAAACCTACGCCTTTGGGTCCATGGAATTTATGAGCTGCCCCTACCAAAAAATCAACTTTTAATTGTTGTAAATCATGGCGATAATGCCCCATGGTTTGTACGGTATCCGAATGGAAAATTGCTCCGTAATCTTCGCAAAGTTGTCCTACGGCTTCCATATCTAACAAATTTCCTACTTCATTGTTTCCGTGCATTAACGATACCAACGTTTTGGGGTTGTCTCGGAGCAATTCTTCCAAATGATTTAGATTAATATGTCCCTTTTCATCTAAATCTACCAAGTGGAGTTTGATTTTTCCTTTTCCTGCCAAATATTCTAAAGTATGTAAAACGGCATGGTGTTCAAGGGGCGATGTAATGGCGTGGGTTATGCCAAACTGTTCAATAGAGCGAACAATAGCCATATTATCGGCTTCTGTGCCACCCGAAGTAAAAGTTATTTCAGCGGGTGAGGTATTCAATAATCCTGCAATGGTTTTTCTGGCACGTTCGATGGCACTCCGTACTTCACGCCCATGTCCATGAATAGACGACGGGTTTCCAAAATTAGTTTCCATCATGGGTAGCATTGCCTCGATTACCGCTTTATCGATGGGCGTGGTGGCTGCATTATCTAAATAAATCCTATTCATACTTTTATAATGAAGTCTATTACTTCTGTCTGTTTAATTGAGTTTGCATAAAATGAAGAATGTCAGACCATTAGCCTGACATTCTTTGATATTAATTTGTCATGATATTTTATTTGCCTGCTACAAATTCTTTAATATCACTAATTAATTTTTTGGCTAAATTATCGGCTTTTGTGATAGAGTCGGCTTCTGAATAAATCCTGATGATAGGTTCAGTGTTCGATTTGCGGAGATGTACCCATTCCTTCTCAAATTCAATTTTTACACCATCAATCGCATTAATGGGCTGTTTAGCATATTTCTTTTTCATGGCTTCTAAAACACCATCTACATCAATATCAGGAGTAAGCTCTATTTTATTTTTAGAGATATAGTATTCTGGATAACCTTTCCGCATCACCGATATTTTCTTACCTGATTTGGCTAAATGTGTTAAAAATAAAGCAATACCTACTAACGCATCTCTTCCGTAGTGGAGTTCTGGGTAAATAATCCCGCCGTTTCCTTCACCACCAATGACGGCTTTGGAAGACTTCATCAATGTTACTACATTTACTTCGCCAACTGCCGAAGCGTAATATTTCCCTCCCGCTTTTTCGGTTACATCACGCAAGGCACGAGTAGAAGAAAGGTTAGAAACGGAATTCCCTTTTACATTCTTCAAAATATAATCTGCCACCGCTACAAGGGTGTATTCTTCACCGAACGGAGAACCATCTTCGCACATAAAACAAAGTCTATCCACGTCGGGGTCCACTACAATACCCAAATCGAATTTACCTTTTTCAATGGTTTTGGTAATGTCCATGAGGTTTTCGGGTAGAGGTTCGGGGTTGTGGGCAAAATGTCCTGTGGGTTCACAGTGTATTTTAGTAATTTGAGTAACTCCTAATGCTTCCAACATCATCGGAACGGCAATGCCTCCCGTAGAATTTACGGCATCAATGATAACCTTGAAATCACGATTCTTGATAGCTTCAACATCTACCAATGGCAGAGCCAAAATCATATCAATGTGCTTTTGGAGCCAAGTATCATCGGTTTGGTAAGAACCCAATTTTTTTACATCTACAAAATCAAAATCTTCGTTTTCTGCAATCTTGAGCATATCTTCGCCATCCTGCCCAGAGATAAATTCTCCTTTTTCGTTCAATAACTTGAGGGCATTCCATTGGATTGGATTATGACTGGCGGTAAGGATAATTCCTCCAGCGGCTTTTTCGACTGGTACTGCGACTTCTACAGTAGGAGTGGTAGAAAGCCCCAAATCAAGTACATTCAGCCCCAAACTTTGGAGTGTTCCAGCTACCAATTTAGAAACCATATCGCCCGATAAACGTGCGTCTCTTCCTAATACAATTAACTGATTCTGAGGAGTTTTTCGTTTCAGCCAAGTACCATAAGCGGCGGTAAACTTTACAACATCAAGGGGAGTCAGACCTTCGCCAACTTTTCCACCAATTGTTCCTCTGATGCCTGATATAGATTTAATGAGTGTCAAGGTATTATGAGTTAAGTATTAATACGGATGTCTAAGAATTAAGAGGATAAAGTTACTCAAAAAACATGAATGTCTGTGATAAAATTCATGGACGACTTATTTTTTTATTAAGCGGTTTACGTTACCATTCCATGCGGGGCATGGGGCTAACCTCCTGAGAACTGAAGATTTTTTCTTCCGCTTTGAAGTGTGCAACCATTGCTATCATGCCTGCATTATCAGTGCAATATTGAAATGCAGGAATATAAACATTCCAATTTTCTTTTTC
>JALONS010000455.1 GCA_025454855.1 Arcicella sp. | reverse complement strand
AAGCCCAACTAATGTAGTAACTCCGTCCACACCTGCGGGAACAACACAAACAACTACTGTCCTAATGCCTCCTCAAAAAGTTACTTCGGTGGAAGGCGTGACAGAATATGTTTTAGGCAACGGCATGAAAGTTTTATTATTTCCAGATGCTTCTAAACAAACTATTACTGTTAATATTACTTATTTGGTGGGTTCTCGTCATGAAAATTATGGCGAAACGGGCATGGCTCACTTATTGGAACACTTGGTTTTTAAAGGAACGCCCAAACACCCCAACATTCCTCAAGAATTGACCTCACACGGGTGTCTGCCCAACGGTACCACGTGGTTGGATAGAACCAATTATTTTGAGATTTTTCAGGCAAATGATGAAAACCTCAACTGGGCATTAGACTTGGAATCTGACAGGATGATAAATTCTTATATCGCCCGCAAAGATTTAGATTCTGAAATGACCGTTGTTAGAAACGAATTTGAAGCGGGAGAAAATTCTCCTACCAGTGTTCTAAATGAACGGGTAACTTCAACCGCTTTTTTGTGGCATAACTACGGCAATTCGACCATTGGAGCAAGAGCTGATATCGAAAACGTAAATATTGAGCGTTTGCAGGATTTTTATAGAAAATTTGATGAAGCCAAAACGTTGGAATTGGTTAATAAATATTTTGGTGTAATTCCGAAACCTACTCGGGTTATTGAAAAAACCTACACCATCGACCCCACCCAGGATGGCGAACGCCAAGTAACCTTGCGAAGAGTGGGTGATATTCAGGCGATTTGTGCGGCATATCATACGCCTTCGGGTTTCCATCCTGACTATTTTGCCTTGATGTTGGCAACCGATATTTTGGGAGATAATCCTTCGGGACGCTTGTACAAAGCCATGATTGATACCAAAAAAGCCAGTCAGGTGTATAGCTATGGTTTTCAGTTGAAAGAACCTGGTATCGTTTATTTCAATGCTGAAAACCAAGAATTTAACGCAGATTGATTTACTCTTAAATTCTTCGGATAATGTGGGTCTGTACATGAGCGAGTACATCGCACAGGGCGACTGGCGATTATTATTTTATGGTCGTGACCAGTTGAAAAAAGTAACACCTGATGACATCAAAAGAGTAGCAGAAAAGTATTTTATTCCTTCCAATCGTACACTCGGGTTATTTGTCCCTACTGAAAAACCCGTCAGAGCGGAAATTCCTGATTCTCCCGACGTAACAGCAATGTTAGCGGATTTTAAGGGCGGTGAAGTTAAAAAACAGGGAGAAGCCTTTGACCCATCTCCCACCAATATTGATGCACGAACTGCCCTCGGAAGTGTGAGCAATATCAAATATGGTTTACTACCCAAAAAGACTCGTGGCGAATCCATTAATCTACAATTAACGGCTCGTTTTGCAAATTTAGAAGCACTGAAAGGTAAAAGAGTGGTTGCGGATATAACCAAAGATATGCTCAACAAAGGTACCAGCAAGCACACTCGCCAACAAATTAGCGATGAATTTGATAAATTGAAATCAAGAGTAAATTTTTACAGTGCCCCCAACGACATTACTTTCAGAGTAGAAACAGAGCGTAAAAATATTCCTGCCGTATTGAATTTAATTGGTGAAATCTTGCGTGAACCAACCTTCCCCGCTGATGAATTGGAGAAACTGAAAAACGAAAAAATTGCGATGTGGGAGCAACAAAAAAGCGAACCTGGTTACGTAGCGAGCAATACTTTAAGTCGCCACATGGAATCCTATTCAAAAGACGACCCACGTTATACGCCAACGGTTGAGGAAGAGATTGAGGAAATCAAAAAAGTAACGGTTGAAGATGTAAAAAAATTCTACAAAGATTTCTACGGAATGTCTAATGCTACGATGTCTGCCGTGGGTGATTTTGATGCTGAGGAGTTGAAAAAGCAAGTAAACACGTTATTTGGTGATTGGAAAAGCCCCATTACATTCACTCGTTTTCCAAAGACATACAAGGATGTTCCAGCCATCAACAAATCTTTAGAAACACCCGATAAAGCCAATGCCATGTTTATGGCTGGAATTGCAATGCCCGTAAACGATAAAGACCCTGAATTTGCGGCTTTATATTTAGGAAATGAGATTTTGGGTGGTGGATTTTTGAATTCAAGATTGGCAACTCGTATCCGTCAAAAAGAGGGTATCAGCTACGGCGTGGGTAGTTATTTTTACGCTGATGAAATGGAGAAAAAAGGCTTCATGGGCTTCTATGCTATTTATGCACCCGAGAATGTAGCGTTGTTAGAATCAGCCTTCAAAGAGGAAATTGCCAAGGTTTTGAAAGACGGTTATACCGACAAAGAAATTGAAGAAGCAAAAAAAGGTATCATCCAAAACGGACAAGTAATGCGAGCCCAAGATGTGCAAGTAATGGATAAATTATCCAATTATCAGTTATTTGGCAGAACATTCAAGTATGATGCCGAATTTGAAAATCGGATAAATGCCTTAACTAATAATGATATTTTGGCGGCTATGCGTAAATACGTTGTTCCCGAGAAAATCTCTATCGTGAAAGCAGGAGACTACGCAGGAGCAGCCAAGAAAATCGCTGAAAAGAATAAAGGTCAAACAGGAGCCATGACTGGAGCGAAAAAGGAGTAGAATTTGCTTGTCATCGTGCAACGATTGAGCGATTTAGTGAAATAATTTTGAAAGTGCTGAATCGGTGAAATACAGATGTTTTGTAAACTTGATATGCTGCCGATTCATTTTTCTCTAAATAAACTATTTGATAATGAGCATATTAGCATATTGCCTTTTACTAATTCTTTCATAATTTTCTTGCTTTCATGATTATTATCAAAGATATTTGGTAAGTAAATTTACAGAGGTGCTATTTTTCGCCAGAAATAGCACCTTTGTTGTCTATTTATTATTCGCCAATTTATAAAAGTAGTTATCATGAATCAATTTCCGCCAAACATGAGGCAGATGCACAGCATCATGTCCCATGCAAAATCGCTTGGAATTCTCCAAGGACATTTCACCGACCAACGCCTAAACGGGCAAACTATTCAGCTCAACGGTAAAGACCTACACCATTTTGCTAATTGTAGCTACCTCGGTCTCGAACTCGACCCACGCCTTAAAAAAGCTGCCCAAGATGCCATTGAGCGTTATGGAATTCAGTTTTCATCGTCCAGAACCTACCTCGAATCAGAATTATATGGGGTCTTAGAACATAAACTTTCACTCATCTTTGAAAAACCAGTCATTGTAGCTCCTACCACCAGTTTGGGGCATATTTCATGGATTCCAAACGTGGTGCAAAAAAATGATGCCGTCATCCTCGACCATCAGGTACACCGAAGCGTACAAAATGCCACCATGATTGCCAAAGCCAACGGCACGCACGTAGAATTAGTGCGACACAATCGGATGGATTTGCTGGAACAACGCATTGTAGAATTATCCAAAAAGTACCGTAAAATATGGTACATGGCAGATGGTGTTTATTCCATGTTTGGTGATACTGCCCCAATGACTGATTTATACGCTTTTCTTAATCAGTATGAGCAGTTTCACCT
>JALONS010000157.1 GCA_025454855.1 Arcicella sp. | reverse complement strand
TTTTTGTCGCTTAAATGGTTCACTAAATGTACGATTAATCTTGGTTTTGTCCATAAATTAGTTGAATTTATTTGTCAACCTATGTTAGGACGAGACACATTTTTTACTGCTTACTGCTTACTGCTTACTGCTTACTGCTTACTGCTTACTGTGCTTATTGAAAAAGAAAAATAGATGTTTAAAGATTTAGATTACGAATTATACGAAGTTGTTTTCAACAAGGCATATATTGCTATCGGGCTTTGCTTGATAGCATTTTTGGCGTTTCGCTTTAGAGGAAATATTGAGTCCTTTTTCAAACAATTAGGCACGAACAGGTCATTTCTTTTTATCGCTTTTTTGTTTAGGATTCTTCCTTTCATTACAGTTTATATTATCTATGGGTACGATGCTCAGTCGGATGTACAAATATTTTGGAAATCAGCTCAGGAAGCCGCAAAGTTCAAATTAGTTTACCGAGACTTTGAGTCATTGTATTCACCTTTTTTTGCCTACGTTACAGCAATCCCTCTTTATTTTTGGAATGCAGCCCGAGCCGTTACTTTATTAATGATTATGGTAGAATTGTTGGTACTTTGGCTAACGATGAAAACCTATCCCGCTGAAAATAAACCAGCTACACTTTTCAAAGCACTGATTTATTTACTTTTGCCCGCTCCGTATATTTTTTGCGTTTTGGGTGGACAAGAAGATATTTGGATGTGGGGATTTGCCTGTGCGGTAGTGTATGCTTGGCAACGTAAAAAATCAGATTTAGTATTGGGTATCATTACGGGGCTGGGATTACTGACTACCAAAGCCTTTTTTGTATTATTATTACCGTTGCTCTTCTTAAAGTTGAAAAACAAAGGACAGTTTATATTGGGTAATGTAGCGGTAGGTTTACCAGTTTTATTAGTTTTGTATTTTTTGGGTGGTACTTCTTTTTTGATGCCTATTCGCTTGGCACAAGAACCCATGGCAGTAAATATGTGGTCGGTTATTAATCCTTTAATTTGGGATTTGGGTATTACTCAAAATATTAAACTACTCAACTGGATAGCACTTTTCCTCATTTTTACCGTTGCAGTTTGGCAGACACTGAAAACGAAAAGCGTTGATATTGAGAAATTTGTCCCTAAAATTTGGATAGTTATTTTTGGTACGATGATGGTTATTCAGATTGGTTCTTATGCCAACTATATTTTTATCTATACAATGCCTCTAATTTTTGGATTTAATTTCTTCAAAAGGAAGACTTTTCTTATTCTCACATTTATTTTTCAAACTTTTGCCGTAATTCAACCATCACAATGGTTCAGAATCGGTAAACCATTCCTTCGCTTTGATAATCTTTTGGGAGCAAAATTTGCCTTTGAATACGCTTTTGAGGTTATCGTTTTTATGGGTACTTTATATTGGCTAACATTAGTAATGAAAAAGAAAATTTAGTGATTTTGGGTAAATTTTGGTATCCAAAGTCTCTATAAGTTTAAAATCCAACTTATATGAAAAAACTAACTATATTCATTATTGCTCTCATATTTGGAGTTTCTCAGTCATGGTCACAGAAAAAAGACCGTATTCAACTAATCATCAAGGATAAAGACCGTAAAATTGATGTATTAGTGGATGGAAAACCCTTCACAGCGTATTTTTATCCAAATGATTCGGTTCTGAAGAAACCAGTATTGTTTCCTATCCTAACTTCCAAAGGGACTACTATCACACGAGGTTATCCGTTTGCCAGTCGTGCAGGAGAACGAGTGGACCACCCGCATCACGTAGGAATGTGGCTCAATTACGAATCTGTCAATGGATTTGATTTTTGGAATAATTCTACGGCTATCAAAGACCGTACAAAATATGGCACCATCAAGCATACGGGTATTGTGCAAACCAATGGTGGGTACAACAAAGCCAATTTGACGGTAACAGCCGACTGGATAGATACCGACGGCAAAGGCAAAAACCTTTTGAAAGAAACAACCCAATATATTTTTCATGCCAAAGGTAATCAACGCATTATTGATAGAATTACAACCCTGACGGCTCAGCAAGAAGAGGTTGTTTTTAAAGATGTAAAAGATGGAATGTTTGCTATCAGAGTAGCCCGTGAATTAGAGCATCCTTCTGACAAACCCGATGTATTTGTGGATGCCAACGGTATTGAAACTAAAGTGGATAAATTAGACAATACGGGTATTACGGGTAATTATCACAGTAGTGAGGGCGTAGATGGCGAAGCCGTTTGGAGTACCAGAGGCAAGTGGGTTAATTTATCTGGTAAAATCAAAAATGAGGATATTTCAGTAGCAATTATTGACCATCCGAGCAATGTGAGTTATCCAACTTATTGGCACGCAAGAGGTTATGGTTTATTTGCTGCCAATCCGCTCGGTGAAAAAATATTTAGTAAAGAAAAGAAAGAACTAAATTATAAATTGGCTCCTAATCAATCCGTTACATTCAGATACCGAACGGTGATTACTTCGGGCAAAGTAACGGATGAAAGTCTCAATAAATTAGCCTCGGAATTTGCCAAAAGTAAAAATTAAGAAATCTTATTTTCAGAAATACCCTTAAACTAAAAAGGTATTTTATACGTTTTAGATATAAAATCACGTATGAAGTACCTTTTTTTCGTTTTACTGATACCACAAATTATACTTGCTCAAAAAGACTCACTGTTATACAAAATGACGGCAGTTGAGTTTATGAAAAAGGTGGAAGTAAATCAACCAATCAATCCACGAAGCCCTAATTACGAGCTATTAGATGCCGCCTTGTTTCACGCTACCAACGAAGAGCGAGTAAAATTTAAACTGCCCGCTTTTGTGTATCACCCTATCATTCATAAAGTTGCTAAAGGACATTCAGAAGCCATGATAGAATTGGATTTTTACAATCATGAAAACCCGTATCGACCTGCCAACAAATACCTACAAGATAGAGTTTTACAACAAACAAAACTGTTTAGAATGATGGGTGAAAATATTGCCCAACATGATATTTTGGGCGGAGATGATAATAGATTTTGTTTCAAAACACCCAGTGTTGCTGGAAGTGATTACGTTTTTCTAAATTGTGAAACAAAAAAGCCCGAGCGGTCATCAATGGCTGGATAAACTCTCCGCATCATCGAGCTAATATTCTTAATCCCCAATTTACGGTAATGGCTTGTGCAGGAAGGTTATCAAAAAATCCTTTCAAAGTTGCCAAATCGCCTTTTGCAAGATTAACTCAAAATTTTGGAGGATAACCCGAAACGGTATGATATTAGTAAGAAAACTAATATCTTGATAGAAATTTAACTAAACATTAATTTTAGGTATCTTTGTAACTAAACGTTTTTTGAGCGTTCTGATACACTTCATAAGCTAAAATTGATAAACGAATAACTGAATATAGAATGAAATTAACTTTTTGGGGAGCTACGAGGCAAGTAACTGGGAGTATGTACCTACTGGAGCTGGACGATGAATATAAAATTCTGATTGATTGCGGAACAAACATGGAACGTGAAATTGATTATTCACAACCCATGACTAATAAGGCGTTTTTTCCGTTTGAGGCTTCACAAGTAAATTTGGTTCTGCTCACTCACGCACACATTGACCACTCTGGAAATATTCCAATGCTTTACCGTGAGGGTTATGAAGGACAAGTATTATGCACCACACCAACGGCAGAACTGACGAGTTTACTATTGCAGGATGCTGCCAATTTGCACGCCAAGAAGATAAAACAAGCCGAAGGAGATAGTAAAAAGAAAAAGAAAAAGATGGATAGGTTGCTCATCAAGGGCGATTTGTACTTGCAGAGAGATGTGGAGGAATCCATGAGTAATTTTGTTACTATCCAATTTAATCATCGCTTCAAGGTTTCGGATACTGCTTGGGTAACGTTCATTCCTGCGGGGCATTTATTGGGTGCGGCACATATCATTGTGGAGGTTCGGGAAGATAATAAAATGAAAAGTATTTGTTTTTCGGGTGATATTGGACGTAAAAATTATCCATTACACATTGACCCATCCAACAATATTCCTGAAGTTGATTATTTACTTTGTGAAACTACCTACGGTGCCAGACTTCACGAAGACAAAAGCACTCCTGAAGATGCCCTCGGCGAGGTAATTAAACGGACTTGTATTGATATACCTGGAAGACTAATAATTCCAGCATTTTCAGTCGGGAGAACACAAGCATTACTTTATACCCTCAATAAACTTTATACTGAACAAGGTTTTTTACCCATTAAAGTGTTCAGTGATAGTCCGTTAGCTTATGCTTCTACGAAGGTTTATCAGAAAAATTTAAAGCAACTCAACAAAGAAGCTAAAGATTTTCAAGCCGAAAATGATTCTTTATTTGATTTTGAAAATTTGCAATATATTCAATCCGAAAAATCAAGTAAAGCCATTTCTAATTACAATGAACCTTGTATCATTATTTCTGCCTCGGGTATGGTTTCGGGAGGTAGGGTAGAGCAACATATTGCAGCAAATATCAATAACGCTTATTGTACCATTTTATTAGTAGGATACGCTTCGGAAGGAACGTTAGGTTGGCGATTGATGAACGGACAAAAAACGCTGAAAATCAAGGATGTAGAACATCAAGTATTGGCAAATGTAGAAAAAATTGATGTATTTTCAGGACACGGAGACCAGTCTGATTTACTCGCTTTCGTTAGAAAACAATCGAAAGAAAAATTGAAAAAAGTATTTTTGATTCACGGTGAAATAGAAAGTATGGAAGTATTCAAAGAAACCCTTGAAAATGAGGGTTTTAACGGAGTTGAAATTCCAGAATATGGTCAAAGTTTTGATTTGTAAAGCAAAAATTTATGCAAAAAGCCCTCATCACTAATGATGCCGTTGTTTTCGGAATACTAATTTCCATCATTTATTTCACGTTTTATACATCATCGTTGCCAAGTAAGTTTTGGCAACGTTTTTATTTATTCTTACCGAGTATTTTAATCTGTTATTTTGTGCCTGGTGTACTGAATTCATTGCATATTATTTCGGGAGAAGAGTCAAAACTTTACGATGTTGCTTCCAAATATTTACTGCCAGCCTGTTTGGTATATTTTACGATAAACATTGATTTTGAAGCCCTCAGAAAATTAGGACCTAAAGCCATGGTTGTTTTTCTGGCGGGTTCGGTAGGTGTGGTTGTGGGCGGACCTATTTCCTTGTGGATTGTCAAACAAATAAGTCCTGAAACTGTAGCAGGCGAAATGTGGCGTGGATTAGCCACCATTGCTGGCAGTTGGATTGGAGGCAGTGCCAATCAAACAGCTCTGAAAGAAGTATTTAATCCTTCCGCTGAAATATTCTCTCAAGCCATAGCCATTGACGTAATCACCGCTGAACTGTGGTTAGCTTTGTTGCTATTTGGCGTTGCGAATGCCCCTAAATTAGACAAATGGATTGGAGCAGAAACTACCGCTGTGGATGAAATTAGAGAAAAAATAGAAAGAGAATACATGAATAACCAGCGGAATGCCAGTTTTAATGATTTATTATTGATTCTTTTTGTGGGTTTTGGTACAACGGCTCTGGCTTATGTTTGTGCCGATGCCATTGTGCCATTCATTGAAAATAATTTCCCAAACTTGAAAAAGTTTAGCCTTACTTCCACCTCATTTTGGGTAATTTCATTGGTAACATTATTTGGGATATTACTTTCAAAGACCCGTTTACGAGAGATTGAAAAAGTAGGAGCGTCTAAATTCGGTAGTTTATTTTTATTCATTCTCATTGCTACAATCGGTATGAAAATGGATATTTTGGCGGTACTTGAAAAACCACAACTATTGTTGGTAGGTGTAATTTGGATGTTTTTTCATGGTATTTTCACCTTTTTAGCGGCTTACGTTACCAAAGCACCTTATTTTTTTACTGCCGTCGGTTCTCAGGCAAATGTTGGCGGAGCTGCTTCTGCCTCGGTTGTGGCGGCGGCTTTTCATCCTTCTTTAGCTTCGGTGGGAGTCTTGTTAGCCATTTTGGGTTATGCTTTAGGAACGTATCTGGGGTACTTAACTGGACTAATGATGCAATGGGTGGCTGCTTGAACCTAAGTCATTAAAACTAAAAGAATACCCTCCTCATCACCTAAAAATTATTTTAGTTTTCATCAATTTCTCTTTTTAAACGACTCAGTGACTGTGGGGTTATTCCAAGATAAGAAGCAACGATATGCTGCGGGATTCTGTGTAAATATTTTTGATAAGATTCTAAAAATTTACGGTATCTCATAGCAGCATCATCGTTCATCAATGACCTCAAGCGTTTTTGTACAACGATAAAATTGATGTCACTAATTTTCCTACCAATCGTTTCCCAAGCATGATATTTTTGATAAAGATACATTAAGTCTTTATACGAAAAAGCAATTACTTCGGTATCTTCTAATGCCTCTAAATAATCAGTAGAAGGAGACTGAGACATGAAGCTACTGTGTTCAGAAAATAAGTTATTATCACACGCAATGATATATGTTTTTTCGTTTCCATTAGGCATTTGTTGGAAACTTCGTAGAATCCCTTTGAGAATAAAATATGCTTCAGTACATATTTCTCCAGCATTTAATATAATCTCTCCCTTTTTGAAAAACTTACGATTTAGGTAGGGAAGTAGAAATGAAATCTCTTTTTGGGTAGGGTTAGTCCCAAAAGACATAATCTTTTGGTGAACGCTTTGTAGTTCAGTCTGAATAATCATGGGTTAGCGGAATTTTTAATGATTAGCGGAATAATTTAAGTGTACAATTCTAAATAATTCTTCTCATAAGCGGTTTCTAACTATCATAAGCATCGAGGCTTTAAAGATTTTTATTCGGATGAATGCACAAACTGAAGGAACTAAACCTGATTTTCAATAATAATCACAGTTTTCAGTTTGCTACATTATATTTTTCAAAGTTAAGGACGTATTTTTGTATTACGGTTAAAGAATTTGAAAATTGTAATGAAAATATAATGAAATTCTACCAATTCATTTGTACCATTAAATAAATAACGTGAAAAATATACGTAATTTTTGTATCATCGCCCACATAGACCATGGTAAGAGTACCTTGGCTGATAGGCTCATTGAGTTCACTGAAACCGTACAGAAGAGAAATATGCAAGCCCAGCTGCTTGATGATATGGATTTGGAGCGTGAAAGAGGTATCACCATCAAGTCGCACGCTATTCAGATGAACTACTTATATAAAGGCGAACAGTATGTGTTCAATCTGATAGATACCCCTGGACACGTGGATTTTTCCTATGAAGTATCCCGTTCAATTGCCGCTTGCGAAGGGGCATTGTTGATTGTGGATGCGGCTCAAGGTATTGAAGCTCAGACCATTTCGAATTTGTTTTTAGCATTGGGGCATGATTTAGAGATTATTCCTGTATTAAATAAAATTGATTTACCTGGAGCAATGCCCGAGGAGGTAAAAGACCAAATCGTGGATTTGTTGGGATGTGACCGTGACTCCATTATTCATGCTTCTGGAAAAGAGGGAATAGGCATAGAGGATATTCTGAATGCCGTAGTGGAACGAGTGCCTGCCCCCAAAGGTGACCCCGATGCCGAATTACAAGCCCTTATTTTCGACTCTGAATTTAACTCTTACCGTGGAATTGAGGTTATGTTTAGGGTTTACAATGGGGAAATTAGAAAAGGAGACAAAGTGAAATTTGTGGCTACAGGTAAAGAATATTTTGCTGATGAAATTGGGACTTTACGCTTTGAAAAAGAACCCAAACAATCTATTAAAGCGGGAGACGTAGGATATTTAATTTCAGGAATTAAGGAAGCAAAGGAAGTAAAAGTTGGTGATACCATTACCCATCGTGATAGACCATGTAAAGAGGCAATTCAAGGTTTTGAGGAAGTAAAACCGATGGTTTTTGCGGGTATCTATCCCGTTGATACCACCGAGTTTGAAGACCTTCGGGATGCCATGGAAAAACTCCAACTTAATGATGCTTCGTTGGTTTGGGAGCCAGAAACCTCTGCCGCTTTGGGTTTTGGATTTCGTTGTGGTTTCTTAGGAATGTTGCACATGGAAATTGTCCAAGAACGGTTGGAACGTGAATTTGACATGACCGTTATCACGACTGTTCCTTCTGTTAAATTCAATGTAAAGACAACAAAAGGGGAAGAGATTTGGGTTTCAGCACCTTCTGAACTTCCTGAACCCAATTTGATTGATTACGTTGAAGAACCTATTATCAAGGCTCAGATTATATCAAAGTCAGAGTACGTGGGAGCTATCATGAAACTGTGTTTGGATAAACGAGGTATTTTGAAAAATCAAATTTACCTTACTTCTGACCGTGTGGAATTACAATTTGACCTGCCACTATCAGAAGTCGTATTCGACTTTTTCGATAAATTAAAGACTATTTCAAGGGGTTACGCTTCGCTTGATTATGAGTACAAAGGCTACGAAGAAGGCGATATGGTGAAGTTAGACATTATGTTGAATGGGGAAAAAGTGGATGCTCTTTCGGCAATTGTTCATCGTGATAAAGCCTATGAATGGGGAAAACGATTGTGTGAGAAATTACGTGAATTATTACCAAGACAGCAATTTGAAATAGCTATTCAAGCAGCAATTGGACAAAAGATAATTGCCCGTGAAACCGTTAAAGCTCTTCGTAAAGACGTATTAGCGAAATGTTATGGTGGTGATATTTCTCGTAAACGTAAATTATTAGACAAGCAGAAAAAAGGTAAAAAACGGATGCGTCAAGTAGGAAATGTAGAAATTCCACAAGAAGCATTTATGGCGGTGTTAAAATTAGATTAAATACTAAAAGCATATTTTAAAAGCGGTAATTGATTCTTCAGTTACCGCTTTTATTTTGTCCTAACTCTGAAGTCTATTGATTAAGTTATTTTGATTTAATTAATAAAGTGTGCTGACAATCAATGTATTATGAATTTTTTGTGAATGTATGCTAAGTTATAATACCTTAAATTACCTCCTAAGAGGTATTGAAAAGCGATACCTGAATGCTGAATTTTGCTTAAAATCAGCATCTCATTATCACTTTTATGAAATCACTAACCAAATTTATTTCACTTCTTTTCCTTTTAGTTTTTTATTGGCAAGGTTTCTCTCAACAAAGTTTGGGTATCAATACGCCCAATCCAGACCCTTCGGCAGCTTTGGATGTGTCGGCTACGAACAAAGGAATGTTGATTCCGAGAATAACTTTTGCTAATCGCCCAGCTAATCCAGCCACAGGACTTTTGATTTATCAGACTGACAATACGCCTGGGTTTTACTATTACGATGGTACTGGATGGAAAAATGTAGGTTCGGGTACGGGGTCTAATGGAACGGTTACAAATATAACGGCAAATGCTCCTTTATCCGTAACTAATCCCTCTACAACGCCCCAAATAAGCCTTGCACAAGCAGACAGTACGACAAATGGCTTTTTGAGTAGTATTGATTGGAAGAATTTTAACAATAAATCCAAACTTCCAAGTCTGACCGCAGGAAGTTTACTTTTCTCGGATGGAACGAGCATTTCCCAAAACAACAGTAAACTATTTTGGGATAATACCGCTGGTAGAATGAGCATTGGAAAAAATACAGTTGCTGGAACGTTAGCGGTCAGTTCGACAAATCCAGGTTATAGCACAACTGACTGGATTGCAGGAAATTTTGGTGGACAGGCAAACGATAGAGTAGTGATGGGAATCCTAAATGGTGAAGCAACAATTGGGGCTCATACCAATCCGCTTGATGGTTGGTCTACCTTAGTAATAAATCCAGGAGGATTTATCAAAATGCCTTTTTATAAGGGTATTGGCAATCAGATGCTTGTGGTTGCTCCTGATGGCTTGATGCTCGCTACTCCTGCCGCTACGGTTCGGAGTATTACGGTGGAAGCACCTTTGCAAGTCGCCAATGCTACTACTTTGCCGTATATCGCCATGCCAGCGGCTACAAGTACTGCAAGTGGGCATTTAACAAGTGCTGATTGGAATACGTTTAACAACAAACAAAATGCCCTTTCAAATGCCAGTGCAAGCGTTTCGGGAATTTTGACAAGTACCGATTGGACGACTTTCAACAATAAACAAAATGCCCTTTCAAATGCCAGTGCAAGCGTTTCGGGGATTTTATCAAGTGCCGACTGGACGACTTTTAACAGCAAACAAAATGCCTTGGCGAATGCTAATGCCACCACTTCGGGAATTTTGACTAATACCGATTGGACGACTTTCAATAATAAATTTATGCTTCCAAGCCTGACGAACGGCAGTATTTTATTCAGCGATGGCACCACGATTGCTGAGAAAAACACCAATTTTTCGTGGAACAATTCTTTAAACCAACTAAGAGTCAGTAGCGATAATGATGGAACCTCATCGGGTGTAAATGGCGGTTTTAATAAATGGATTAGTGCCAGTTTTGGTGGTGTAGCAGGAAACAGAGTCGTGATGGGAACACAAAACGGTGAGGCAACCATCGGGGCTCATACTGCAAATTTGAATGCTTGGGCAAAATTGGTGTTAAATCCTGCGGGGACTACGGCGGTAGGTTCGCTTGCGGGTACGGGTACAAGAATGGTCGTAGCAAATGATTTGGGTGAATTGGCAGCACAAGCCATTCCGAGTGGAGGTGATAATTTAGGAAATCATACAGCTACTCAAACTATCAACGTAAATAGTAATTGGATAAGCAATAATGGAACAAATGCGGGCATCAAAATGGAAAATTCGGGGAAAGTTGTTATCACCAGCGGAAGCCCAACTGCCGACCCCGCATTTTCGACTGGTACGGCTACCACGGTAGTGATTGACCCCGAAAATAATATTTCGCAAACTACTTTTGAACTGAATGGAAATACACAACCTCGGCAATTAGTGGTTAATGGCAGTATTCGACAAAGTTATTATACCGTTCCTGTTTCAGTGCCAGGCATTACGAATCCTACGGGTAATGAAATCATAATTACTTGGAATCATAATTTGGGCTACGGGCCAATCGTGATGATGAGTACCGATGGCAATGGCGTTGGGGCAGGAAGCCAGATGGAACGTGTTACTTACACAACCTATAACAACAATGCGAACCAAACAATTTTTAAATTGTATAATGCCAGTAACGCCCCCGCCAATGGCAATTTTAGATGGATTATCGTGAATTAACATTAACACTTCAAAAATGAATTACATAAAAATTTTCACCCTATTTATTTTTCTATCAAACTGCCTCGAAACTCACGCAGGACTACGGACAAGATGGGTATGCGAGGGCTGTCGAATATCGGCCGAAGGTTTGACTAATACGAAAAGACAACAATTGTTTTCGATGGAAACACTAAATTTGAAAAGTAACGCCACCGCTACGACCAATGCTGTGCAGCGTACAAATTCGTCCATCGTGATTAATGAAGCAGATTTCAATGCCATATCAGCCGTTGGAAATTCGTGGATAGATTTCAGTACATCCACCAAAACGTTTAGTATGAATATTGGTTCGGCAAATAATTCTTCGCCTCAGACCTGGACACTTCCCGCCAATTTTATGACAAACTTCTCGGGCTTTGTCAGAGTCGATTTTGTGTTGCCCAGCACCTTGCCAACGCCTCTGCAAATTGCTGGTGCAGACCGAGTTATGAAAGGATATTCGCTGGATGATGAAGGAAATCCACTCATTGAATATGACCATTTTGACATCAGTAATACTTTTGTCAATCACTTAGGAACTTCCTACGATTCGGGCAGTGGTGCAGATGTTGCCTACAATGAAGAAGACTACGAATACGCCGATGTTCCCTTAGAAATGGGCGATAACTGGACCGCCATCGAAGAAGAGGAAGACTATGAAACAGGATTGGTTTTGACCCAAACCGAACAAATAAATACCATAGATGCCTACGGGAGCATCACCACGCCCGATGGTACTTATAATTGTTTGAGGATGATTAGCACCATCAAAAATTATACTCGCCCCAACGAAACAAGCAGTTTTACATTGCAAAGTACCACTTATGGCGTTTCGTTTATAACCAAAGAAGGATATTATTTTTATGCTCAAAGACCAACGTCTGCCACCAGCGGAACGGTAACGCTGAGTGATTTTGGTTATCGAAAAATAGTGAGTACCGCCAATTTGAGCGGAAACAGCGAAATTAGGCTCAACAACGACAGTAAAGGCGTAACTATTAATGCCGATAATACGCTGGCTCACCCCTCTTCAATTTTGGAAATCAGCAGTACCGATAAAGGTATCTTGATTCCAAGAATTGCCAAGGCAAATCGACCTGCGAACCCTGCGGAAGGACTTTTAGTATATCAGATTGACGAAACACCTGGTTTTTATTATTTTGATGGTACAGCTTGGCGAATTTTGAGTTCGATGGCTTCGGCGAGAATTTCAGTGGAGAATCATATTAGCGGAAATTCGAGTATTCGTGGCGATAATCAACTGAAAAATGGCACTACTTTCGTGAAATTTGATTCACCAAGAGATGATTTTGAAAAATTATTGATAAATATTCAACTCGAAGGCGATTGTAATGGGCTTTATATTTCCCGAAAAACTCGTGAAGGTTTTGAGGTGCGGGAATTACAAAAAGGGAAATCGAATGTGAAGTTTAGTTGGAAAGCTGAGTAAATTACCCCCTAAGAGGTATTTTGACAATACGAAGGACAATCTAAATTTGTATAATTATCAAAATAAGAAACATGAAAAATATTAAAATATTTACATTTACAATACTCAGTTTTTTGCATTTTGGAGTTTTTGCCCAAACTTCCTCTTACTTCGGACGTTATGCGGGTGGAGTTGGGGCTAATCAAAATGTTTTACAAAGAGCCTCCGCCATTGGCTACAATGCCAAAGTAGCCGTTGATGACGGTTTGGTATTAGGGGATTCTTCATTGGTAAAAGTTGGGATTGGCACGGCAAATCCGCAGGCTCGTTTAGATGTTCGAGGG
>JALONS010000156.1 GCA_025454855.1 Arcicella sp. | reverse complement strand
AAACAAAGGATTTTTCTTGTCGGTTATCCATTGTGCCAATCCCAAACGATTTCGGGGAGCATTTCGGGGAAATTGGTGTAATGATTTAGGAACGTCGGGGGATACTTCTTGTCCGTGTACTAACCAATTTCCACGGGTAAAAATATGCGTTTTTCGTTCATAATCAGGATGCGAAGGTAATAAGATGGGAGTATTTTCGGTAGAGGTTTTTACTAAATTCCAGAAAACATTTTCATCAAAATTTCCTTTGGGAAAATCGGGCATTAATGTAAACCATGAAATTCTGAATACATCATCAGGAGCATTTTTCAGCTTTGGATTTCTACCTACTAAATACAAATCATGCCTTCCTGTAAGTTTGGGTAAAATGAGTTTTTTGAGATGAGTTTTATTTTTCTCAGTGGTATCTAAGCGGGCAGAAACCAATATTTTCCCAATCGGACTTCCGTCTCGAACTTCTAAAATCCCTCCCCTATTCCTAACAGAATGACTAATAACCAGTTGAGTCATTCCATCTAATTTCAAATTGGGTAATCGACAAGAACCATTATTTCTAAGACCAATCTCTCGTCCGCCCAACAATGCTCCCTCCACAAAATTATCCGCAACGTGTGCATGAAATCTCGGTTCAAGAAATCTGGTAAATTGATACCAATCGAATGTTTTTTCTTGGGGAGGCAAAGTATTCATCCAAGTCTTCAAAGCATTCAATTGAGGAGCGTCAGCAGCCGAGAATTTCCTTAAATTGGGAGCTTCATCGCCTGTATCTTCATCACGAGTGTTATTAAAAAAAGCCATGAATTGATAATACTCCTCATTTTTGAAAGGGTCGTATGGGTGGCTGTGGCATTGTACACACGCAAAAGTTGTTCCGTGAAAAACATCCCAAGTGGTATTGACTCTATCTAACACTGCCGCCACCCTAAACTCTTCATCAACCGTTCCTGTTTCATCATTATTCATAGTATTACGATGAAAAGCGGTAGCAATCAGTTGGTCATCGGTGGGGTTGGGTAGTAAATCTCCCGCTAATTGTTCCGTAGCAAATTGGTTAAACGGCATATCTTTATTCAAAGCCCTGATTACCCAATCACGGTATTCCCAAATATTACGGGCGTTATCTTTCTGATACCCTCTACTATCCGAATAACGGGCTAAATCGAGCCACATTGATGCCCATTTCTCGCCAAATTGGGGAGATTTCAAAAGGTCATCTACTACTTTTTCATAAGCATTGGTAGAGTTATCCGCTAAAAAACTTTGTAATTGTTGAGGATTTGGCGGTAAACCAATTAAATCTAAATATACTCTCCTCAACAAGATTTCTTTGGAGGCTTGCTGGGTTGGTTCTAACCCTTCTTGCTTGAGTTTGTGCAAAATAAAACGGTCAATATCATTTTTTACCCAACCATTCCCAAAAGGTAATATCGAAGCAAAAAAACCTTCTGGATTAGGTATAGAGGGCTTTTCAGGACTTACATACGCCCAGTGATTTCTCCATTCCGCTCCTTCTTTTACCCATTTGATTAGTATTTCTATTTCTGCTTGTTTGAGGGGTTCAGCTCTGTAAGGCATTCTTTCGTCGGGGTCAGAGTGAGTCAATCGCTTGATAAAATCACTTTGCTCAGGATGAAAAGGGATAATGGCTGCCTTACCAGATTTTGTTTTCGCTAAAGCATCTGTTCGGAATAAAAGTCCAAAACCGCCAGCTTTTTTCACGCCGCCGTGGCACGCAATGCAATGCTTGTTGATAATAGGCTTTACCTGCAAACTGTAATCAATTTTATCTGAAATATTTCTTTCATAAATTGACAACAAAGTCCAGCAAAATCCCACGAAAGCGATTGAAAAAAAGATTAGTTTTGTTTTCACAACCTTAAAAGTAATAGGACGAATATTTCTAATCTAAATTTACAAAAAATCCCCAAACATTGATACTTCAATGATTGGGGATTTTAATGGAATATCTGATAAGAATCTATCAGCTATAAACTTTATACTGGCTTAGCAATCTCTACGTTTACACGCTTTCCTTTGATTGAAGCACCTTCCATTCTGTTCAAAACAGTATTAGCGTATTCTTTCGGCACATCCACAAACGAATATTTATCGAAAATATTAATTTGTCCTAAAGTGTTTCCTGGTATTCCAGACTCACCAGCAAATGCACCAACGATATTAGCAGGAGAAATTTTCTCATCAAAACCGATATTCACGAACATTCTAACCATGTTTGCATCTTGACGATACGGCTTTCCAGCTTTATCGGTGCGTGGTCCACGGTCTTCAAATGAACGCTGACGGTCATTGGCACGACCACCACGAGGTGCATCACGGTCAAAACGTCCGCCATCTCTGCGTCCGCCATCACGGGAATCACTGCGTTCAAAACGCCCACCTTCTCTACGTCCACCATCACGATTGCCGAAACGGTCACCTCCACGAGCATCTCTACTACCAAAACGGTCGCCTCCACGCTCGTTTCTACGTTGCTGACGCTCAAATTCTCCGTCTAAGTTCTCATCGGCAAATTCATTTTTCACAACACCCATGTTCATTTTCACTAACGCCGCCACAATTTGTTCGGTAGTAAGTCCTGCGTGTTTTAGTGCAGTATAAACATCACCGAAAAGGTCTAAGTCCTCGTCTTGTGCTGCGGCTTGTACTCGCTCGATAAACATTCCTTTTTTCACACCAACCACATCCGAGAACGATGGAATAACACCTTTATCAATTTTTACTTTGGTGTAATTCATGATGTCACGCAAGCGGTTACGTTCAGAACCTACTACTAAAGTGTAAGCCTTTCCTGATTTCCCTGCACGACCTGTACGACCAATACGGTGTACATAATATTCTTCATCTAATGGAATATCATAATTAAATACTGCATCAACATCATTTACGTCGATACCACGAGCCGCCACGTCAGTAGCCACCAAAATAGTAACTAATCCCGAACGGAATTTAGACATCACATTAGTACGTTGTGCTTGGCGTAAATCTCCGTGCAAGCCTTCGGCGGCGTACCCCCGTAAGATTAACTCCTCCACTACTTCATCTACTTTTTTCTTCTGATTACAGAAAACCAAAGCTAATTTCACTCCGTAAAAATCCATCAAACGGGTCATTACTTCCATCTTAGCTTTGCCTTTTACATCAAAATACAATTGCTCGATGTTGGCGTTAGTAATTTCGTTTTTCACTACTTTCACTAACTTCGGATTATTCTGGTAGCGGGTTGTCAAAGCCATGATAGGTTTCGACATCGTTGCTGAGAAAAATACCGTTTGACGCTCTTCGTTGGTTTCTTGTAAAATACTTTCAATATCATCACGGAAGCCCATATCAAGCATTTCATCAGCTTCATCAAGCACTGCCATTTTCACATTCTCCAACTTCAATGCACGTCTCTCAATCAAATCAATCACCCGTCCAGGTGTACCCACAACGATGTTTGCTCCTGACTTCAATGATTTTATTTGGCGTTCGATAGAGTCACCACCGTAAACCGTAGTAACCCAAACACCTTTTTTATACTTGGCTAATTTTTTGATTTCCTCGGTAACTTGTACTGCCAACTCACGAGTTGGACACAATACCAAACCCTGCACGTATTTTTCAAATGGAATTACTTTATCCACCATTGGAATACCAAAAGCGGCAGTTTTACCAGTACCCGTTTGAGCCTGACCAATTACGTCACGACCTTCTAATAAATAAGGAATTGCTTCCGATTGGATTGGAGAAGCAGTTTCAAAGCCCATATCCAAAACGGCTTTTTTAATATCTTCCGACACGGGAAGTTCATCAAATCTTAATCTTGCGATTTCACTCATGATTTTTTATCGCCACATCAAACGACATGAAGAATAATAAGGGCATCGGCATGATGCTCCATTCGTTGTTGCGACTAATTTTTAATTGATTTGTAATAATTTGCTTTAATGATGCCCGAACATCCGTTAAAGCTCTGGGAGACCGACTTGTGAGGATTTAGAGTTCAGAGTTTAGAGTTCAGAGCTTAGAGTTTAAAGTTTAGGTTTGATAAATTCAACTTTCAACTTTTAACTTTTAACTTTCAAACTTTCAAACTTTTACCCATATTTCTCTTAGAGGAAGTACTTCGTGCCAACGAAGCGTACACAGAGACGTGCGGATGTTTTTGTACTAATTTTTCACAAAGGTAGGTCAATCTTTTGTATTCGCAAAATTTTTTGGATTATTTTTAGAAAAGAGAATACTTAAGTTTAATATTTTTCTAAAAAATGTATGATTTGTTAGAATAGGTTAGCAATTCTTAAACTTCCAAAATATATTGCTATGACATTTATCTATTTTATTCAAAATCAGGTTGAACGCATTATCAAAACTTTTAATAATGATTATTAGATAATTATGTTATTTAAATTTTTGATTTTGAAATTGAAATACTCAAAATTAATTTTACTGATTTTAGTACCATAATAAGCGTAAAAGTATCAATTTTGATTGTAAAAAATCGTTTACAAAAATTATCCCAATAAAGTTTAATATGTTTTTGCTTTTTTGCAAAATTATAATTGGTCATGATTTCATAACTCATTGATAAAGATTCAAAAATCATACAGTTAATCCAGTCTAACCAAAGAAAATTTGTTAATGCGTTTAACCTGATTCAAAATTTAAAACTGTTAAAATCATGAGAAAATTTTCTTCCTATTACTATTCTTTTTTTACATCCATTTATCACAAGCACAAAGTGAAAAACATTATATTAAAATTCGTAGTAATGATTCTGATATGCAAATTAAATTGCCTTTGAGAAGTTTTTTTATAAACAAAGTCATCGACGGTCGTTCGGGTGATACTTCACGCATAGGAATTGTTCAAAAAGGTTTAGCAAATAGAAAAGTGGAAGCCTTGATGGAGAAAGGTGTAGTGTCATCATTCTCAACGTTAATTAATTTGAATTACCTCGACATTCAATTTGAGGAAAAGCAAGAACCTCTTGTTCTTGAAATAAAAGAACTTGAAATTTCAGAATGGACAACCTTCTCGAAAGAAACAGGAAGATTAGAAATGACAGTGGCATTTTATAGAAATAGAAATAATGTGTTTGAACCAGTTTTTGCTGCAGAACTAATAGAAGAAAATTCAAGTGGTTTAGACGTTACCGCATCTCATTCTAATCGAATAAAAAGAGGCTTAGAAAAATCTCTGATTAAACTACAAGAATTTCTAACCGAAAGTAATCATCCTTCATTTTACAGTGATGTGGAAGGGGAATTCCAAAATAATATTAAGAAATTTGACTTGAAGGTGCAAACCTATGATAATTCTATCAAAGAAAAAATATCATTGAATAGCCCTCATAGGTTTGGTATTTATTTATCCTTGGAAGAGTTTAAGAAAAATCAACCTAAAATAGTAGGAAATTTCAAACCAGAGTATAGTGATGATAAATCAACTGCTAAGTTATACGCTATATCTACAAACAAAGTATTGAAAGGTCGTTTCTTTGGATTTAGCGATGGCGGAAAAGTGTACATTTACAGTCAAAATTATTCACCAAGCAGGCGTTTTGTTAGTGTCTCAGAAATGGGAACTATCATGGCGTGGAAAGATAATGTTTATGATAGTCGTGATATGACAAATCAGGCACTATTTGGTGTAGTTGGAATGGCAATCGCCAATTCAGGTAGGGATGGTGACTGCATTACATTAGACACCAGAACAGGTATTTTTAAAGTTATGCAACCAAGAGATATGGAAATATTATTAAGTTCAGATAAAGACTTATTTGATAGGTATATTTCAAATGAAAAACGAAAGAACTCAAACACAATGATTGATTTTATAAGAGATTATAACAAGAAAAATCCATTGGATTGATTTTGGAGGAGTTGAATGGGAATTTATTTCTCCTTCAACTCCACATTCCGATAGACCTGCTCTATCGAAACCATAATATCCATTGCTTGCAAAGGAATTTCACCTTTCAAATCCGTAACAATAGTCTCTTGCCAACGCCCAGGGCTTTCACGATACCAAATCTCTGCATAACATTCATCTTGACGAATTAATACATATTCTTTAAAAGATTCTAATGTTTTGTACTTCGCAAACTTTCCAGCTCTATCATATTTGCTCGTACTTTTTGATAAAACCTCTACTACTACAATCGGATTTATTAACAATAACTGATTATCATCCCAATACAAAGGCTTTTCACAAACAGCCAAAGCATCAGCATAAACACCTTCATTCAGACTTGGAAAATAAACTTTTTGGTCAGAGGCAAAAACTGTATAGCTTTTATCAAGACTAACTGTTTGAATGATTAATTGAGCCATCATATTGGCTGCAATAATATTATGGGGACCTTTTGCGTAGGGCATTTTTATAATTTGACCGTCAATGAATTCGTGTTTATCTACTGATTTCGCTTCTTTTTCTAAATATTGTTCAAGCGTATATTTACGAATCGGACGGTTCAATTTCAGCGGAGGACTATATGGCTGTGTACTTACTGTCATGTGATTATTATTTGTACACAAATGTAAAAAATATCAAGTGATTTTCTGATGGTTCAAACAAAATATCAATAGCACGGAATGTTATTATCTGCGAAGTTGAGGTTATAATTCCCTCAATTATGCTATCATTAGTCTATTCTCTTCCACTAAACCAATCATAAAGTTTACTCAATGATACTTTATTTCTTCCTAAAAAATTTTGAAGATGAATAATCTTTCTACAACTTATGTGAAATAAGAGCGATTGGACAATTATTTATTTTATTCAAAAAAAATCAATCAATAACTTGTATAGACAAGTTTATTTTATAACTTTGTATCATTAGATGAAAAAACATCAATACCAAACTATTTACGAAGATTTAAAACAGCAAATTCAAGCAGGAAAATTCAAGGAAGGAGAGTTAATACCGTCTGAAAATGAATTATGCCATCTGTATCAAACTACTCGCATGACCATCCGACAGGCTTTGTCAGCGTTAGTAAAAGAAGAATATATCATCAGAAGACACGGTAAAGGGAGCATCGTAAAAACACAAATCAGACGGTTGGGTTTACTTACGTTCAAAGGATTTTCGGAGGTCGTGGAAGGAGCCAATACAGGCTTAATCACCGAACCCATCGTGGAGGAATTCCCAAAACCTTTCTTTTTTGAATTATCAGAGTTAGAAAAACAGTCGGGTTGTATCACTTTAAAGAGGCTACGCTTCAAAGAAGAAGAAGCACTAATGTTGGAAAATACTTTTTTGCCCGCCAACCTTACCAAATTACTATCGGATAAATTGTTGGAAGGCTCACTTTTTAAATCACTGAAGGCATGGTATAATTTGGAAATGCTCAATTTAGAACAATCCATTAGAGCCATCGAAGCCCCAATTGAAATTGCTAAATCTCTACAGATTAAAAAAGGAACACCTGTTATTTATATTGAAAGAAAGTACATCACTAATCAAGATAATATCTTTATTTACAGTGCATTGTACTGCTACACGGGTAAGTATGCCCTCTTTAATGAAGTATAGTTTTCAGAAATCTCAAAAAACTAATTATACTAAAAATGGACAAGGTAAAAGAACTTGCAAAAATGATTGACCATTCTTTGTTACATCCTACGATGACCGATAAAGAATTGGAAGAAGGTTGTAACTTGGCAAAATACTACGATGTAGCCTCTGTGTGTGTGAAACCTTATTATGTAAAAAAAGCGGCTGAACTTTTAGCGGGTACAGACGTTCTGGTAGGCACAGTGATTGGTTTTCCACACGGAAATTCTGCCATCAATATCAAAGTAAAAGAAACCGAGCAAGCCTGTAAAGACGGAGCGGTTGAAATTGACATGGTTGTCAATATCGGAAAAGTACTTTCAGAAGATTGGCGTTATGTGAAAAGTGAAATTTTCGCTATCAATAAAATGTGTAAAAAGTACGGAGCAATCTTAAAAGTGATTTTTGAAAATGATTTTCTACCAAAAGATAAATACAAAATAAAGCTCTGTAAAATTTGTAGTGTCATTGGCGTTGCTTTCGTGAAAACTTCAACGGGTTACGGATTTGTGAAGGGAAATGATGGCAAATACAGCTACGAAGGTGCTACTGAAAAAGACTTAATATTGATGCGAAAATATTCAGCTCCAGAAGTACAGGTAAAAGCAGCGGGTGGAGTTCGTACCTTAGATGGGCTTTTGAAAGTTCAATCATTGGGAGTAACTCGCTTGGGAGCATCCGCAACCGCAAATATTCTGGAAGATGCCAAGAAACGTTTTGGAGGTGCAACTACCGACGCACCCGTATTTGCAGAAGCAAAAGGTTATTAATTTACGCTAAACTTTCCTGCTGAAATGGCTACGATTCAAGCATTAATTCAGGCACTTCGTGAATACGAAGCGTCTGGACGACAATTTAGGGCGTTTGTGGGTTTTGATGGTTATGAAGACAAAATTCAGAAGGTGGTAGAAGCCAAACAAGGCTCTGAACCAATTTTTTTTGAAAGTATTGCTAATTTTTCAAAGCATTTAGGAGGTTTAGCGGGTAGAAGCGGACAAATAGAATTACTTACGCAAGATACCAAATTGGGTGGCAACGCTCCTATCATGGCTAATGCGTTGGGAGGATTAGGCTTCAAAAATCATTGTGTGGGTACACTTGGCTTTCCAGAAGTTGCTCCTGTATTCAGGAATATGCACCCCAACTGTACTACCATTTCTATCGCCAATCCTGCGGAAACTAATGCTTTAGAATTTGATGATGGAAAACTGATTTTCTCAGAAGTAAGTACCTTTGAAAAACTGACGTGGCAATATGTTCGAGAGAAAGCAAACTTTGTTAATCTACGGCATTACATCATCGAAAGCGATGTGGTAGCATTCGTTGATTGGGCAAATCTCAGTCATTGCAACGACATTTGGGAAGGTATCTTGAAAGATATAATTATTCCGTCGGGAACTGGAAATCAGCATTTTTTCTTTGATTTAGCCGACCCTTCCAAACGCCCTGTTGAGGAAATTAAAAGAGCTTTTGACCTCATAAGTACTTATCAAAGTCATGGCAAAGTAACTTTAGGAATGAACGAAAATGAGGCTCATAAAATAGCATCGGCATTAGGATTCGAGACCGACAAGGTTACGCTTACGGACATCGGAGAGCTTATTTTGGCTAATTTACGAGTGGAACAATTGCTAATTCATCCCACCGAGCGTTCCATCGTTTATCATCATCAACAGATTTATGAAGAGAAAGGCAGGTACATTACAAAACCTAAAATCCTGACTGGTGGAGGTGATAATCTCAATGCTGGTTTTTGTTTAGGATTAGTATTGGGTTTGGATATTGCGTTGTGTATGATTTTGGGCATGGCTACCTCGGGAGCGTATATCCAAAACGGTTATAGTCCTGAAATTCAGGATTTAATCAACTATTTAGAAGTTTGGGAAAACGAATAAGTCTCAAAAATTTCAGAACAGGCATCATTGTACTCCAATACAATGATGCCTGTTTTTGTTTTAAAAGGATTTCAATAAAAAATATTATCTATTCAAGAATCTCAATCAGCTAAAGACAAAACCTAATAAGAATTATAAAAAAATATTCAAACTTTAATCAATATTTCATCATCAACTTACGTTTTTACAGTAAACTCTTTTGCATTATTCCATGAAAAAGCTATTTGTTATTTCTTTAATATTGTTCATAAATTCTTTTGGTGCGTCCAGCCAAGTATATTCAGATTCTCTTATTATCAATATTCAAGGAACACTTGGCAAACTACAAGGTGAAAACGAAAACTTGAAAAGCCGTCTCGAAATCCAAAGCCGTTCATTAACAGATATATCTAAAAATCAATCACTTACCGACCGAACCAAGTGGGAAAAGATAAAAACAAACTTGGTTAAAAGTGCAGAAGTCTATAAAATTTTGAGTGATGATATTATTGATTTAAAATCTCAGGTTATCAATCAAGATTATCAAGGATATATCAAAAAACTGAGTTCGGTAGAGAAAGGTCCATTAGGATTTTCCTTTGAAGATGTGATTTTGAAAACGGCTCAAAACAAAGCCATTTTTAGCAAGAAGCAAAAAAACGAACGCTTCATGGGAGTTCTGAAAAGTTTGAAGGATAGTCCCATCGTCGGACTCATTCCGTATGCTTCACAAGCGGTCAATCTTTCTACGGCAGCCGTGAATGTAGCTTATGCGGCAGGTATGCAAGACAAAAAAGTAAACTTTGATAAAATCAAAGACTTCGAGAAGGAACTCCAGCGGTACACGGGTTTTTACAATATGCTGGATAAAGCCAATTTAACGAATACGAATTCGAGTGGGCAAACGGCGACCATGCTGGAAGCCTTACAATTAGATTTATTAGAAAAATTTAAGAAGGATGCCCAAAAAGTGGGCTACAATCCCCGTGATATTCGGAATGATGAGCCATTGGATGATTATTTCAACTACATGATTAGCGAATTTTCAACCGATTACATGAGAAAACGCATTGCGGAAATTGAAAGTAAATATACCACCAAAGATGGCAAAACTAACTTGGGGGAAATGCTCCAGATGGAATTGGATGTACGTCATGTAAATAACAATTTGGATTACGTACAAAGTTTATGCAACCGCTTTATTGGTATTCATGACCAATATTTTGATTTTGAAAATCGTTATTTCGACCAAGTAAAACAAGCCATTAACGTAGCCAAAGCTAATAACATCATTGAAGGTGTAGGCGAACGCCCTGCCCAAATGGTTTATGAAGATTTGATGAAAGAATTAGGAGCTAAAAAGAAGAAAAAAGACGCTGCCATCAAATCAAGCATCAACATTAAAGAGTTGAAGGACAAAATTGATTCGGTAGATATTTATAAGATTTTGTAAGGTTCATTATACTCATCTACGAAAAAACGGAAGTTTTTGCTTTGAGCGAAGGCTTCCGTTTTTTTGTAAATATGCCTAAAAAATTCCTATCTTTGCAGATGGAACAACAGTCTTCTATTTATACCACTCAGTTTTGGTTATTGTGTATCAGTAACTTCCTCTTCTCTGCCAGTTTTCAAATGATGATTCCTGAATTGCCTGATTATCTCAAAGACATGGGAGGCAAAGAATACATCGGTTACATAATTGCATTATTTACGCTAACGGCAGGATTTGCCCGCCCTTTTTCTGGAAAATTAACGGACACCATCGGGCGTGTTCCCATTATGGCTTTTGGCTCACTCGTTTGTTTTGTTTGTAGCGGTATTTATCCCTTCATTCATACCGTTTTTGGCTTTTTACTACTACGATTCTTTCATGGTTTTTCTACGGGGACAAAGCCAACAGCAACTGCTGCCTACGTAGCCGATATTATTCCTGAAGACCGAAGAGGCGAAGCACAAGGAATGTTGGGTATTTTTACCGCAACGGGAATGTCGCTGGGTCCCACCATCGGGAGTTATTTGGTAGGTATCACCTCTCTCAATTTCATGTTCTTCACCTCCTCTGTGTTTGCCCTGTTTTCAATATTGATTTTATTGAGCATGAAAGAAACACTTCCTCCTACTTTAAAACAGCCTTTCTCACTCAAATTATTCAAAATAGGTTGGGCAGATATTTTTGAACCTCGGGTACTACCTGCCTTTTTAGTAATGCTGTTGGTTTCATTTTCATCGGGCGTATTATTGACACTCGTTCCTGACCAAACCAAAACGTTAGGGATGACTAATAAAGGTATATTTTTTACTATTTATACCATTGCGTCATTATTAGTTCGGTTATTTTTTAATAAAAGTTCCGATAGACTCGGAAGAATACCGATTATGATGGTTTCTTCTGGCATATTGATAATATCAATGATTTTGTGTGCTATTGCTGATTCCGCATGGCTGTTTGTGGTAGCCTCTGTTTTATTTGGCTTCTCATGGGGATTCAACACGCCAACTTTAATGGCTTGGACGGTCGATTTATCACACGAGGATTATCGTGGACGTGCAGTAGCTACTACCTACATCGCACTCGAAGCAGGTATTGGTATTGGTGCATTGGTAGCAGGTTATTTGTACCAAGGATTAGCGGAAAACATGGCTATTTCCTACTATTTATCAGCTTTATTAGCCCTTATTTCCCTTGTTTATTTGTGGGTGAAATTACAACAACGCAACGTTACCGTCCTTGAAAATTAGTGGGTCTTTTTTGAAGAAATGCCGTAACACCTTCCACAAAATCTTGGGTTTTACCTGCCAAATCTTGGTGAGTTGCCTCCAATTCTAACATCTCTTCTAAGGTAGAATGGTAGGATTGGTTCAATACTTTCTTGATTAATCCTACGGCTTGGGTAGGTGCTTTGGCGTAGATTTTCGCCATCGTTTCAACGGTAATATCTAACTCACTCGTTGGTACAACTTTATTCACTAAACCTAATTCAAAACATTCTTTGGCTTCTACAATTCTGCCCGTAGAAGCCAATTCAAAGGCTTTTTGAGAACCAATTAATCGAGGTAAAAAGAAGGATGAACCCGCATCAATAATTAAACCAATACTCACAAAAATCTGGGACATTTTAGCATTATCAGCGGCAATAATTACATCACAAGCTAATGCTAAAGAACAACCAGCTCCCGCCGCAATGCCATTTAATCGACAAATAACGGGCTTCTGCAAATGCCGAATGGATAAAATCATGGGGTTGTAAAATTTCCTCAATGATTCTCCCAAGCTACCTCCACCTGCCATTCCTCCTTTCAAGTCTGCCCCCGAACAAAAGGCTTTTTCCCCAGTACCCGTTAGCACTACCACTCGCACTGCTTCATCGTTGCCAGCTTGAGTAAATGCCTGCGTGATTTCTTCAATAAGAGCCGTACTCAGTGCATTATAGACCTCTGGGCGATTGAGTGTGATGGTACAAATGCCATCTTGAACTTGGTAGAGCAAATTTTGATACATTGTTTTATAAGATTATTGATGAAATTTAAAATCCGTTCAAAAAGTAAAATCACTAAAAAGTACTACGCCCACGCTCACGGCAAGCCCCAGGAAAGTACCCGCTAAAATTTGGAGAGGCGTATGAGCATTCAAATGCAAACGGGCTGACATTAAAAACCCAGCCACCATTATTACGGCTAAAATGGGATAAAATAAATCACTGTTCCCATACTTAATGGCAATTCCGACTAATGCCCCTACCATGCCGCTTACACCTACTGCATGGGCAGATATTTTCCAGTACAAACTAATAATAGCTACCGCAGCAATTGAAAAAGCAATGCCCGTTATGATAAGAGCTACTTCGGGAAATTGCTTTAATTTCAACGTAAAAAATGTGGCTACAAATGTATAAATGGCTACGGTTACTAAATACGGAATACGTCGGTCGGCTAAGGTTTCCATTCGTAAGTCACCCACAAAACCAAACCGGTGCAAAGCATAAATACTGAAAACGGGTAGCACAAAAGTCTGCAAAAAAATCAATAGCAAAAGCCCCATTTTAAGGCTCAACATTCCTACACGGGCAGAGTCATTGAAAAGTTCAAGGTTTTGAATGGATTCTGGAGCGAGATAAAATAATATTGCAAATATCAAAGTAGGCATCAACAAGGGATGCAATAAAGCGGAAAGTATTTGAGCAATTCTGGTAGTCAAATCTGGTTATTGGTTATTAGTTATCGGTTAATTTGTATGGCTTATAAACAACACGCTCCAAAGTAAAGGATTTCGTGTGACAATTTAATCATAAAAAAAATTACCAATACTTATTTTTGAAATAAACATTGGTAATTTTTCTAATAACCAGTAACTAATCACGAATAACGAAGACTAAAGTTGTTTTCTCAAACGAGCCACTGGAATATTGAGTTGCTCACGATATTTCGCCACCGTTCTACGGGCGATGTTATAGCCTTTTTCATTCAAATATTTTTCTAATTTATCGTCTGACAATGGACTTTTCTTAGGTTCGTTATCAATCAATTCTTTCAAGATATTTTTTACTTCACGGCTTGACACATCTTCACCTGAATCAGTAGCGATACCTTCTGAGAAAAAATATTTTAGTGGATACAAACCAAATTCTGTTTGTACTGATTTACTACTTGCCACCCTCGAAACCGTCGAAATATCCATCTCAATCTGAGTAGCAATATCTTTCAAAATCATGGGTTTCAATTTGGTTTCATCACCAGTTAAGAAAAATTCTTTTTGATAGTCTAAAATGGCTTTCATGGTTCTTAACAAAGTATTTTGTCTTTGTTTGATAGCATCAATAAACCATTTGGCTGAGTCTAATTTTTGTTTAATAAAAGTAACCGTTTCTTTAATAACCCGATTATTTTTATCACTTTTATCGTATGTATCCAACATTTCGTGAAAAGAATGGCTTACTCTTAATTCGGGGGCATTCTTAGAATTGAGGGATAATTCTAATTTACCGTTGTTGTTCATCAACAGATAGTCAGGCAGTAAATATTGGATGATTGTTCCGTCCTCTTCAGCAGCCCCAGGTTTCGGATTGAGTTTCGTAATCACCTTTACGGCTTTCTTCATACATTCATCATCAATCCCCAAACGTTTCTGAATTTTATCGTAGTGT
>JALONS010000454.1 GCA_025454855.1 Arcicella sp. | reverse complement strand
CACGATTATGGAAGATTGACGGATGAAGGTTTGCAGACGAACCCGACCCGAAATCCTTTTACAAAACAGCGTAATGATTTATACTTTAAGTCAGATTCGATGCTTGTGAGTCTTTCGGTTTTGGCAATACAAAAAGTTGATTTACAGCGAGTTTTGAAAGAAGTTAGTCCAAAAGTTATTACCGGAACGATTGTTACAGGCGATACTTTTGTGGCGTCTGCGAAAGCCACGGAGCGTTTTGCGACAACCCTCAATGCCGATGCTACCGAGATGGAAGGTGCGGCAGTCGCACAGGTTTGCTCGCAATTGAAGATTCCGTTTTTGGTGCTTCGCAGCATCAGCGATAAAGCCAACGACAAAGCCCCGATGGATATTCAGACTTTTAAGAAAATTGCATCTGATAACTCGGCTATTATGGTAAAAGCGATTTTGGAGAAGTTGTGATGTGTTCGGATTACAAATCCTTTGCAGTATGGTTCGGGATTGCAAATCCCGAACAGCTTGGATTTAAATTTTCTTCGTCAAGATGACTTAAAATAGTTACCACTCGCTACGAGGCGAACACCATAATACTAAGGACTATTGAATAGTTTATTTATCCAATTTGTTAGTTTTAAACAAGTTTCTTCGTCTGTATTTAGGTATCTTTTAGTAATGCCTAAACCCATTGGTGTACCTGGGTCTGCTTGCCACGATAACCAAGTGTGTATTACTGCTTTAGATTTATGAATTAGAGAGTAGGAATTTAATTTTTTAGCTTCAATATGGTTTAAAGTTGATTTCACAATTGGTAGTAATTGGTCTTCTTTAGGAATCAAGAATGAAATAAAATCCTCAAGCATTCCATTTAGATTATTATTCGGCATAATCCAAACGCCCATAGTTAAATTGTTGTTGTGAATTATCAAACCATCTAATGGAATTACTTCTGGTACTATGAAACCTTGAGTCTCTAATATTGATTTTAGTGAATCCCACCTATTTTTTAAATCTGTATCTGCGTCAATGATAATTCCAACGGTCCTTATATCCGACTGTTTAAATCTAATAGGAATTTGCTCATTTAGATTTGAAATTCCTTCACAATCTATTACATCAAAACTTTCAACTATATTGTATTTTCCGCATAAAGCCCAAATTACATGTTGGTCGTCATTACCTTCAAGCAAAAGTTTTTGATTGTGTTTTTCTTTTACTCTCATTATCTCGTTTCTATATTTTGGTCTGTTGCAATTTTAAGTTCTTTAGCACTGAATTCAACTTGTTTAATTTTTCCACCAATATTATCTAATCTTATTAGTTTTCCATCAGGTTGATTTTGAGAATTATTTAAAATATTTTCAAAACCTGTAATACAATCTTCACTATGTGTAGTTACAAAAATTTGCACATTTAGACTTTGAGCCAATCTAAAAATAACATTCCATAATTTCGCTTGAACGGAATGATGTAATCCATTTTCAAATTCATCGATTAATAAAAATCCATTATCAGAATTGACTAAAGCCAGTATTATTGTCAAGATACGATTTATGCCATCCCCCATACTCCTTAAAGGTAAGGGATTTGAAATATTTGCTAATTTAATGACGGCAGTTCTTTCTCTTGAATTCTCTCCTATGAAGGCAATCCTTTCAGTTGTTGGTTCAATTATTTTTAATGCATCAATGATAAATTGTTCTTTAGCGGTCAATGTAATATTATCAAATAGATTTCCATTGATTTCTTTATCAATATTTCTAGTTCTTATAAACTGATAACTTTCATTTGATATTCCTCTAAAACTTACTCTATAAGGTCTATCATCCTCAATTGGAATAATATTATAATTACTACCGAATTTAACTTCTATACCGATTTTATAATTATTAAGTTGCTCACTCTCATCGGGTTCCAAAAGTGTTCTTTTTCTTGTGATAGTTACACCTTGAGTATCCCTTTGTATTTCATCTAAATATTTTACAAATCTTATAGATAAATGATTGTCCGATGAGGTTAAGTCTCCAAATAAAGTATTTTCACTTGAACCAATAATAATCGCATCTTCTCTACCAAATCCAATGAATCTATTGGTAAAGAGAGAAGATAAAGAACGAATATATGTATCTGAAGAGTTTTTATTACTTTCTGTTTGCCTAAAATTCTCACCTCTTTCAGATAGAAACTGATGAATAAGAGCCCAATCTCCTTTAGATGCATACAGTGCAATAGCCTCCAAAATCGTAGATTTGCCTGTATTATTTTTACCTGTTATTAAATTAACCCTACTTAAAGAGTTAATTTTTAGCTCTTTGAGATTTCTGTAATTTTTTATATCTAATGAATTAAGCATTTATCCTCAAAATTTATTGTAGTCTTCAGAAAACACCTCAAAATTAGATAAAATTTATTAAAATCTATCCTTGGGTTATTGTGTATTACAGTTTGTATTCAATTTTAAGATTTATGAAATTTTCGCATTTTTTAAATTGGTTAATATTTTTTAAAGGTTTCCCCACTCGTTCGAGATTCCAATCTCGAACCAAAATGATTAGGCTTCCAAGCCGAAATTTAAAAAATCATTGCATTTTGGCTCTATTTCACAATGCTTTTAATCCAA
>JALONS010000155.1 GCA_025454855.1 Arcicella sp. | reverse complement strand
ATGATGGACAAAATGCCGTGGCGATTGAGCAAACTTGGTACGAAAAAGATACTACTTCACACACGGCTTACACCCTCTTGAAAGCCAATGATTTGAGTACAATTCAACATAACTTTTGGTGGAAACGAAATGCACAAAAGTTAGCTTTTGATTTTGAGAAAAAGACCTTTAACGTTGAGGGTAAAATAACCGATGCCCAAAAGGACAAATTAACGAAAGATTTTAACTCAGCTACCGAAAGCGGTTATTTTGTAAACTGGCATTGTGATTTAACGTTTTTTCCATTATTGCCTTTCAAAGAAAATACGGTTTTCAAGATACCGTTTTATGACCCAGGCTTCGGAGCACCCAAATATGAAATTTATGAAGTTATCAAAAGTGAAACCATCGAAGGCATAGATTGCTGGGTTTTGGAATTTACTTTACCCAAAAATATGAAAGGTTACCAACGTTTTTGGATTGCTAAAAAAGCCAAGGAGGTTATTAAAGAAGAAGATAATTTCAACGGAATGTATCGGTATAAATTGAAAATGATGGTATCGGAGTAACAGTGATTTCCCTACCCAACTTATTTTGGCTGTTGCGGCATTGGCTTTGAAAGAATTTTGATGATTACATCCAAAGCAACTATGTGTGAAAAGAAGTAAAGAATATTTGAATTTAAGAAATAAAATGACCAATTCTAAGACTATCATATTTATACACGGACTTCACGAAAATGCCCATAGTTGGACAAACTGGAAGCCATTTTTCGAAAATTTAGGCTATCTATGCTATGCCCCCAATTATCCCTACCATGAAGGGAAAGCCGTTGAACTACGGCAAAATCCCAATACATTGTTAGCAAATGTGCGAATGAGGGACGTGGTTAGTCATTACACTGAATTTATTGATAGTTTAGCAGATAAAACCCCTCCTATTCTGATTGGTCATTCAATGGGTGGGTTAATTGTTCAAAAATTAATTCAAGCTCAAAAAGGCTCATTGGGTGTTTGTATCACCTCAGCCTCACCTCGGGGAGTACTCAGTTTTAAGTGGAGTTTTATCAAGTCCAATATTGGTACAATAAATCCATTGAAAGGTAATAGTTTATTCTGTGGTTCAAGAGACTGGTTTCATTATGCCATTTGTAATACGCTCACTCGTCAGGAATCGGATGCAATCTATGAAAATGCAGTCATTCCTGAGAGCCGAAATATTCCAAGAAGCAGCAGAGGTATTGACGGCAAAATTGATTTTAAAATGCCCCATGCTCCACTTTTATTTGTCAGTGCTGAAAAAGACCACATTATACCTATCAGCTTAAATATCAAAAATGTTAAAAGCTACAAGGACAAAAACAGCATCACAGAATTCAAAGAATTTAAAGGGCGTTCGCATAGCATTTGTGTGCAAAGTGGCTGGGAGGAAGTAGCACAATTCATTGAAGATTGGATACTAAAAAATATCAATGGTTAGTATTACTTTGGAGATATTGGAGTAAAAGATAACGATAAACAACTGAATAATCTATTTATTCAACACTGTAAGATAGTTAAAGAATTGCTAAATTATTATTTCAAATATGGGCGGAGACTGGAAAGAAATGTTTTTAGGAGTCGAAACAAATGATTTCGATTTAGTAAGGTATCATATTTCAACTGGGGTTGACATAAACTATCAACATCCCGAATTCTTGACCAGTGCTTTAATTGAAAGCATCAATCAGAATCACCTCGAAATGATGAAGTTCCTTTTAGAGAACGGAGCAATACCAGATTTACGGGAGGCTTTTTCCTTTAAAACTCCCATGCAAATTGCCAAAGAACTCAGCCGTAAAGAAGCTGTAGCTATTTTAAACAGTTATTTGAAAACTGATGAACGGGTTGAAACAGAGAAAAGAGAATCTTCACTCGAATGGTTAAAAGAGCTATTTTCAATAAAAACAATTTGATGAATACTTGCGGCAAATTATTTAACAGCTATGCTATTATAACCATATACCCCAACTTGGGCAGGCAATTTTGAAGAAATAAAGAAAATACTGAACCAAGAAATATCTGGATATATCCTTGATATTCAACACGTTGGTAGTACATCAGTGCCAAATTTGGCATCAAAACCTATCATTGATATTGATATTATCCATCGTGAAAATACCGATTTTTAAAAAGTAAAAAGTAGCTTAGAAAAACTCGGATATTACCACAACGGTAATCAAGGTATTAAAGGGCGAGAGGTTTTTAAAAGATATGGCAAACAAGGGCATGAGATATTAGATAACATCATGCATCATCTATACGTGTGCAAGCATGATGCTGTTGAGTTGCAGAGGCATATTTTGTTCTGTGATTATTTGAGAAAAGACGAATTGACTCGTAGTTATTACGAAAAACTGAAATACTAAATTGTTACCGAAACCAATCAGCATAAATCAGATTATGCAACCTTAAAACAGTTGAAAGTCAAGCCATTTATTGATTATGTGATTGAATTAGAAAAGATAAACGAAAACAATGATTGACTTGCAAACATTCTTTAATAATCTAACTTTGCTCCCAACCGAAAGCATGGAAGAGTTTTCAAAATTGTTTAAACCAAAGGTTATAAAAAAAGGTGAGTATTTTATTAAAGAAGGACAAATCGCCAAAGAAATGGCATTTTTAGAATCAGGAATCATGCGAGTATTTTTCAGAAATGACGAAGGAGTTGAATACAACAAGCAGTTTTTTGTAAATCCCAGTTTAGTGGGGGGCTATACTTCCTTAATAACCAATCAGCCCAGCCAAATTAACCAACAGGCACTTACTGATTGTAAACTTTTAGTAGCAAAATATGCCGATATACAATCATTGTACGATATCTCACCCAGTTTTGAGCGTGCGGGAAGAATCATGGCTGAGTATTACTTTGTTCAGAAAGAACAACGAGAGATAGAACTCGTCTTGTTAGATGCGGAGAAACGCTATGCTATTTTTAAAAAAGAGTTTCCAACATTAGAGCAACATATTCCACAATACCACATTGCCTCTTATCTGGGTGTTACGCCAACGCAACTGAGTAGAATCAGAAAAAAACTGGCTACGCAACAGGATTTATCAACCTATGTAAATGGAATTTGATTCTGTAAGGTCGAATTTTGCAGGAAATATTGTTGAACACTTCAAAAATTGAGCCTTGTGAGAAATAAAGAATTTCCTTTTTTTACCATCCTGTATTTAGTTGCCGCCGCTTGGAATCTCGTTGGGGCGATTTTTGGCTACTTTAATCCCGAATACACCTTTCAAGGCATATTCGAAAGACCACTAAATGACCCACTTTTTTATGAAATCTACAAAGGAGCTTGGGGTACTACCTTCTTATTCTTTTTTGGCTATTTGATAGTTGCCTACAATCCTATTAAACATTCAGGGTTAGCTTTAATTGGAGGCATCGGAAAATTCTTTTTTGCCATAGCCGAATTACAACTTTATTTGGCTGGCTTGGCAAATGCTTTGATTCTTATTATTGTGATTGGCGACTTTATTTTCTGTGCATTTTTTGTGTACTATTTCTTCAAATTGTATCAACAAAAACAAACCATCTTTTAACCATGAAATATTTACTGATTGGGCTAATTTTGGTTTCTTGTGGTCCCAATTCTTTTGGGCAACAGATATGGAAATTAGCTAAAAAAGAACAAGGAATAGAAGTGTATGTGGGTGCAGTACCCAATAGCGAATATGTTGCTTTTAAAGCGATAATGACGCTCAAAACAACAGAAAATGAGGCTCTTAAAATTTTGAAAGATGTTGAAAAATACCCAGAATGGTTTGCTTATACTGAGTCGGTAAATTTATTGAAACAGTCTGAAAATGAGCAATATTTTCTGATGGAAACCGACTATCCATTTCCTTTTTCTAACGAATGTATGAACTATACAATGACGTTTCAAAGAATGGAAAACGAAGGTCTAAAAATCATAGTTGCGGGAACACAAAGCAAGGCACATTGTAAATATTCACTAAAAAAAGCAGGTGGATATCTCTTACTTGAACCTGAAAAAGAGTATCTAAAAATCACTTATTATTTTCATTCCGAACCTTCGCAAGGTATTCCAAAGGGGCTAATAAATCCTATGATTTATAAAATGCCATTGCAGACATTCATTGCCTTAAAAAAGAAGTTACAACCATGATTTTCAAAATTCTGCTATTCTTATCAACTGGTATTTTAGGCACTTTTTTCGGAACACAACTCGCTGAAGCTGCTTTAATTGTACCTTTTTGGAAAGATTTATCTGCCGATGAGTTTTTTGGCTTTTACAAAACTTATGGTAAAAAGCTACATCAATTTTATGCACCGCTGACTATTGCAGCCGTCATTTTACCGATTGCTACGTTGGTGTGTAGCTTGTTTAGTAAATCAAAAACAGATTTGCTAATGTGGTTAATGGTATTCTTTGTGGTTTTATTCTTTGCCACTTTTTTTGTGTATTTCAAAGAAGCAAACCTAAGTTTTACTGAAAGAACTATCTCTAATGAAGCACTAACGAAAGAATTGATAAAATGGAGTAATTGGCATTGGGGAAGGGTAATTTGTGAAGGTTTGGCTTTTGGGTGTGGGTTAGTTTTATTGTTGAAAGGTAAGTACTGAAATGAGAAAATCATTCAATTCTGCACTCGTTTTCAACCTTTTATCACAAGCAGACATTTGTCCTCTGATATTCATTGATAGGTTTGTTTCTTTGCAAAAATCTTAATCAATAAAGCCAATGAAAAATTTAAGTATGCATTCTCTATTTTATCTTGGATTACTGCTAATCGCCAATATCAGCCATGCCCAATTACCGTTAGCTGACACCTTAAAAACCTCAAAAAGTAATATCGTCATTCAGCCGATATTTCATGGAGCAATGGTTTTAAAATTGGGTGATAAGACAATTTACATAGACCCGTATAATGGCATAGATGCTTACAAAGGGATTGAAACACCAGATTTGATACTGATTACACACATTCATCAAGACCACATGGATACTGTCACTCTAAACGCTTTGAATACTACCAAAACCAAATTTATTGTACCACAGGATGTGGCAGATAGGCTGCCTTTGAAATTTAAAGATAAAATTACGCTACTGAGAAATGATGAAAAAATTGACATTTTTGAAGCATCTATTACAGGCATACCAATGTATGACCTGCCCCAACAACCCAATTCAAGGCACTTGAAAGGTAAAGGCAACGGTTATGTTATCGAGTACGGGGGTAAACAGATTTACATTTCTGGTGATACAGACGATATTCTTGAAATGCGAAATTTAAAGAATATTGACATTGCGTTTGTTTGTATGAATCTACCCTTTACCATGACGGTTGAGCAAGCCGCCAGTGCTGTTTTAGAGTTTAAGCCCAAAATAATTTATCCATATCATTACAGAAATATGGACGGATTTACAGATACCAAGGTTTTCAAAAAGATAGTTAATGAAACCAATAGCAACATTGAAGTTAGGCTTAGGAACTGGTACGCCAAAGTATCTCAAACAAAAACTACCAAAGTAACAAAGACGGAAAATGTAGTTTATGGTATGGTATCGGGGGCTTCTCTAACGATGGATATTTATAAGCCAGAAAATTCAAATAAGATTGGGGTTATTGTTATACCAGGGAGTGCTTTTGGTTATGCTTATTCTTCTAATTATAGCCAACCATCTATGACAGCAAATTTCGTGAGTGATTCAACTTATTTTGGTAAATACGCAAGAATTCTGGTTGATAAAGGCTACACAATTTTTGTGATAAATCACCGACTTGCACCTCAATTTCGGTACAATGATATTTTGGGTGATTGCCAAAGAGCGGTTAGATTTATACGATACAATGCCCCAAAATATGATATTGACCCAAATAATATTGGGGCATTTGGTTATTCGTCAGGTGCAACCTTATGCTCAATGCTTGGAGTAACAGATTGGGAGAATAATAAAAATCAAACGAGTATAGATAAAGTTAGTTCAAAGGTTCAATCGGTTGTAACCTTAGCCGCAAGATTTGACCTTTCAGATTTTAACAAGAAAGAAGATACAATTATTCAAAATCCAATTATTTCGAGAGTACTGTTCAATTATATTGGAGAATTACCAATGGTCGAAAACGGAAATTATATTTTAAAAGGAAAGTATGCTGAGGCTTCACCTATTACCTATGTGGACAAAACAACTGCTTCTTTTTTAATTTATTGCTCCTCTGATGACCCATTAGTACCTCAAAGACAGGGAAATAATATGTACAAAAAACTTCTAAATGATGGAGTAGATACAAGATTAAAAGTATCTAACAATGAAGGTCATAATCCAATTCCAAACATCGAAGAAATTGACGATTGGTTTTTGAAACATTTGAAAAAATAAAAAATAAGCAATCCCAACTTGTAAATAATGGACTTCTAAAATCTTGGAAATTATTGGGGTAGCTTTATTTGTTTTCAATTTTATTTACAAATTGATAGTTGATATGTACGATGCCATATTCTGGTTTTCGGTTTGCTTGGGGGGATTGGGTTATTTTTGGGCACCAGAAAAACAAAAAATAGTTAATTTATTGATTTTTAATGAATTAAAATTATTTACAGAGAATAAAATCGTATGAAAAATATTTTAGTAACGGGTTCATCAGGACAACTGGGCAGAGAATTAGTAGTGCAACTCAGAGCAAAGCAATACTATGTTGTTGGAATTGACCTTGTAGCATCGCCCACAACTGATCAAATTATTGACATCCGAAATAGTGATGATGTTGATAGATTAACTATCGGATTTGATGCCATAATCCATACCGCAGCTATGCACGGGAAACATTACGAACTTAATTACCCGAGGGAGAAATTTATCAATACAAATATCAATGGTACGCTCAATCTACTCAATGCTTGCGTATTGAATGGCATACGGAAATTTTTATACATCAGCACAACTTCTATCTATGGCAATGCTATGGTTGATGAAAAACAAGCCGTGTGGGTTGATGAAAGTTTGGTGCCAAATCCGAGAGATATTTATGACACTACAAAACTGACAGCCGAGCTATTCTGTAGAGATTTCTTTGAGAAAAACGCTATTGAAAGCACAGTTTTAAGGGTTTCTCGATTTTTACCAGAAACAGAAAACCTCAAAGCCATACATAGATTGTACCGTGGTCTTGACGAAGCCGACGGGGCAAGAGGTATCATTTTGGCATTAGAGAAATCATTTACCACTTTTGAAATATACAATATCTCAAACGATAGCCCTTTTAAACCTGAGGATTTACCCGAACTAATCAAGAACCCCAAAGAAGTGATTAAGAAGTATTACCCCAATATTGAAAAAATATTTGCGGATAAAAACTGGGTCTTCCCCGAAAAAATTGACAGGGTTTATTCGATTGAGAAAGCCAAACGAGAATTGAATTATTTGCCCATTAATAATTTTAACATTTTCATTGAGCATTGAGAAAATAACCAAACCCGAAAGCAAATCAGAAGACTATCTATCTATAAAACTGTTTATTATGAAAAATTTACATTATTTATTGTCTTTATTATTGCTTCAAGCTACCCCTTTTTTTGCCCAAAAACAGCAAAATTTCAATCTTTTCGACTTACAAAATCAGGGGAAATTAACCGTTGTAAATCGGAAAATTGAAGCCGTTGAGGAACAGGGTCAGGGTAAAAAATTTGTAAGATTGACGGAAGGAAGTAAAGAAGGTGTGCTTTGGCTACCCATTAAAAATTTCAAAAATGGTACACTCGAAATTGAAATGCGTGGGAAAGATGTACTGCAACGGAGTTTTATTGGCTTAATTTTTCATGGGCAAAATGATAGCACCTACGATGCCGTCTATTGCCGACCGTTTAATTTTTTTGCCAAAGATTCCGTTCGTAAAATTCATGCGATTCAGTACATCGCTCACCCTACTTTCACTTGGAAGAAACTTAGAGAAGAACGAAACGGTATTTTTGAGAAAGAAATCATCAATCCTCCCGACCCAAATGGTTGGTTCAAAATGCGATTGGTGATTCGAGGTAAAACCGTGGAAGGCTATATCAACGATGCTACTAAACCGTCATTGACAGTAGAAAAACTCAACGACCAACACGAAGGAAAAGTTGGGCTTTTCATGGGCGATGGTGCTGGTGGGGATTTTGAGAAAATTGTGGTTAAGAGCCATCGATAAAAATGATAAAAAGCTATGAAAAAACTGTTATCGAAGCTGATTAGACTCTTATTTATTTGCATCATTTTACTAACAATCGCTTTTACGGTTGGAATAAATTTACCAACCGAAAATTTTGAACAAAAGACCACCAATATTTCTAAATTATATCTCAAAAATGCCAGAATTATTGATATTAAAAACGGAAAAGTATCTGAAAGTCAAAATATTACGATTATTGACGGCAGAATTATTAAAATTGATAGCACCGATGAAAACCCAACCGAATTTCAGGTCATTGACATAAAAAATAAGTATGTCATGCCTACGCTTTGGGATATGCACGTACATACGTTGAGTCTTTCGCCACAGCTACATTTCCCGTTGTTGATAGCCAATGGCGTTACCAACATCAGAGACATGGGCGATGGTGATTCTTGGATTTCGGATTTGGATAAACCTCTCGAAAAAGATAAACTGATTTGGGAAGCAGCAGCTAAAAACGGATTATTGATGCCCAGAATTTGGGAAAGTTGCAGTTATCATGTTGAGGAGTTGGAGGATATTAGTCCCAAAGATTTGGTGACAGGTCTCAAAGCCCGAAACGAGCCATTTATCAAATTGCAATTAGAGGATAGTGAATTGCCTGCCGCAACTTTTTATGCCTTACAGTCAGAAGCTAAGAAACAGCAAATCAAAATTTTAGGACATCTTTCATGCAATGTGGACATTGATACAGTTTTGCAAAATGGCTACCGAAGCATCGAACACGCTTGGGCTTTGATTCCGCATTTTGTGAAAGAGAAAAAGCGATTTGAAAAAGACCTCGAAACTAAGGCTTATGAACTCAATAATCAAGACTTGGTTCTGACTAATTCAGTCTTGAAAAAAATAGCTAATTCAAATACATATTATTGTCCAACCAATGTCACCTCCAATCGAAAAGAGGCTTTGGTTTTTGATAAAGAATTCACGGAAAGTCCTCATAATGAATATGTTGAAACTGTTCAGCTTAAACTTTGGCGACTTTGGGCAAGCCTTCATAAATCGGGGTATGATAAACCAGAACAGCAAGCTATTTTGAGAAATTACTATCGGAAAGGGCTTGAAATTACAGATTTGGCTCACAAAAATGGTGTGAAAATTTTGGCAGGAACGGATGCCCTCGACCGATACGTATATCATGGATTTAGCCTCCATGACGAACTTGTAGAACTAACCAAAGCTGGTCTGAGCAATGCCGAAGCTCTCAAAACCGCCACCATTACGCCCAGTGAATACTACCAAGTAACGGCAGATTACGGTTCGATTGAGGAGGGGAAAATAGCTGATTTGTTGATTTTGGAGAAGAATCCTCTGGAAGAAATCAGCAATACAAAAAGTATTGAAGCGGTGTATTTCAATCAACAATTATATGAAAAACAAGATTTGGATTCTATGAAAAATTATGTGCGAGAACAAGCCAAAAGTTTTTCTATTTCTTGTAAATTTTTGTGGAATATGTTGAAAGGAATGTTTTGAGTTTTGCCGAATCAAGTATGATGAGATTGACCCAAAAGTGGATGGTTAAAACTCGGTGAAGTGTAAGTAATATAGAAGGTTGAATAAAACTACCCATCTAAAATGACAGAACAATGAAACCAGCAATATTTGAACCAAGCAGCGAATTGGCGGAATTTGTGAAGTGCTATTGGACATTGGAGAGCGAAAAGGAAAATACACCCGTAAAAAATACCATCGTTCCTGATGGTAC